>NZ_CAXAPG010000005.1:0-287864 GCF_963970585.1 Pseudomonas sp. RL_105y_Pfl2_101 | reverse complement strand
CAACCGAAGCATTAGTGGCACTGGCCCGCAAGCTTGCCCGAGTAGTATTCGCCCTGCTGAAGAACCAGAGCGAATACTTACCGAAGGGCATTTAAGGGGTAGCCCTGCACCATAGAATCTCCCACAGGGGTATGGGGTTGGATTGGAGTTTGTGGCGACCGCCAAGGATCAACTCACATCCATCAATTGCCGGACCCGTTCGAGCAGTTCTGCTGCGCTCTCAATCAGTTGGGTAAGCAGCGCATCATCTTCATCCATGTACCCCTCGTACTCGGCAAGGTTGCGCCGCTCATGACACAACACGAATAGCCGGACCTGTACTTTACTGATGTCCGCCGTGTGAATCAGACACTGGAAGACCAGATAGCGCTTGTCCGACCGATAACCGCTCAAGCGTAGCGCCGTGAGCGCCAAGGCATGGGCGGCGTTGTATGCGAGGTCGAACCGGCTGGCGAAAGAAAGGGAAGTTGTTTGTGCATCCTCCAAGCGATCCGTCGCCGAACGCATCAGGCCCTCGCATTCCTGACGATCCGGTGGTTCGGCTTTCAGGCTGCCGCTATGTAGCAGATTCTCCAGGCTTTGGTGTTTGTCCATCCTTGGTTTCCAAAGGGTTTGCACCCAGCAAATCGATCTTGTCCTGCTCCGCTACCCGCACAACGAAACTGTTACCGGCCGCAAATTTTGCTGCCCAGTCCTGGGGCGTGTAGAGCGTAGGGTTCAGGGGGCGGCCCAGTTGCTCTTCCAGAGGTAGAAGCCGCTCCATCACTTCACTGTAGTGCAGGCCTTCGCCGATCAGCATGAGATCTATGTCACTGGATGCGTTTGCCTGGCCCTTGGCGATGGAGCCATAGACGAACGCCCAGCGCAGCTGCTCAGAAAAAGGCTCCAATGCCTGGCGCAACGGTTCGGCGATACCGATGGTTTTGCGCACGATGCCTAGCAGCTCAGCGTAAATCGGGCAGTGTGGGTTGGCTTGATAATGGGTTTGATTACCCAGACGAGTCATGGTGAGCACCCCTGAGCGTTGCAGGCGCTCCAACTCTCGCATGAGGCTGCCTTTACCTATTTGGGCCCAGCGAGCAATTTCGTTGGCATAGAAGCTCTGATCCGGCTTACCGAACAACAGGCCCAAGACCCGCTGCTGAGTGGCCGTGAACAGCGCATCGCTGAGAGAGAGGTGGCTCATATAGGCAACATAAAGTCCCAAAAAGGGAACGATAGGTCCCTTATTGGGACTTTACAAGCCTTGCCGTTTATTCCGGTCCCATAAAGGGACTTAACAGACCCTTTATGGGACCTATCTATCGAGCGCGACAGAGAAGGTATTACTTGTGATAGCAGCGGCATACTCAATATTGATCTCGCCTGACCAACCGCTATCGCGAGCAGGTTCTGCTCACTCACGTCTGGTTGGTGTACACCCGCAAGAGCCAGGCCGGCTGTCAGGTCGCCTCGCCTTTGATCTTGATCTTGATCTTGATCTGGGGCGCCCCGTTAACCACGATGGCCGAACGAAGGTGTTGCGCAGTGGGCATCCCGGCATGGATGCCGGGATAGCCGCGCTGGGCCATGGATGCCGGGATAGCCGCGCTGGGCCATGGATGGCCCTTCGCGGCGGGCCCACGGAGCAATGCCGGAGTGAGGGCATGCCGAGCCTAGGCGAGGCACCGAGTGGTGGGGCAAAGCCTTTTTGGTTACTTTTTTGGCGTCTGAAAAAAGTGACCCGCCGTAAGGGCGGAACCTTAAGCCGCCGTTACCGCAGCAATGGATATGTACCCGATCAACAAAATCCTGGCCAGCTGTCAGTCCGCCATCGCGAGCAAGCGCGCTCCAACATTGGAAATTCGTATGCCTCAGGTTTTGTAGGGTTGAATCAGGCCCGCAGCCATCACCAACTCCTCCAGCGCCAACAGGTCCGGCACCTTCGCCACGTGCTCCCCAACTTGCACCGCCGCCTGTTCCAACCCGCACAGCGGCACGTCGACGTAGCTCAATTGGCTGTCGAGCTTGTAGGAGCGCGGGATGCCTTGCACCAGCAGGGCAATGAAACGCAGCTCCGGCCGCCCGCCCAAGGCGTTGAGCACGACAATGCGCACTCGCTCGCCAATCACGGTCTTCTGGCCGCAGGCCGACTCGAAGCTCAGCAACGGGATTTGCCGTTCGCGCCAGCTCACCCAGCCCAGGAACCACGGCGGGGTGTCCATATCGAATACGCTGCTCTGGTAATCGATCAGTTCGGCCACGGCCACGTTGGGCAACACCAGGTGCCGGTCGGCCAACGGCAACAACAGACCGGTGAGTGGGCTGGTGCGCGAGTGAAGATGCAGGTCATGCATGGGTTTTGCTCCAGTACGCGATGCTGTCGAGCAGCACCGATTCCTGGTACGGCTTGCCCAGGTAGTCGTTGACGCCGATGGCCATGGCGCGGTCGCGGTGTTTCTGGCCGGTGCGCGAGGTGATCATGATGATGGGCAGGCGCGCCAGGCGCGGGTCGTTGCGTACTTGCGTGGCCACTTCGAAGCCGTCCATGCGCGGCATCTCGATGTCCAGCAGCATCAGGTCTGGCGCATGTTCGGCCAACAGCGCCATGGCGTCCACGCCATCCTTGGCGGTCAGGACGTGCATGCCATGGCGCTCCAGCAAACGGCTGGTGACCTTGCGCACCGTCACCGAGTCGTCCACCACCAGCACCAGCAACGGTCGTTGCGGTTCGCCCTCGCCTTCAGCCGGCACCTGGCGGCGCGGGACCTGGTGGGGCAAGGCGCGGATCGGCGCCAGCAGGTCGAGAATCAACACCACCCGACCATCCCCCAGGATCGTCGCCCCGGACAAACCCTGCACCGCCGAGAACTGTGGGCCGAGGCTCTTGACCACGATCTCTCGGGTCCCGGCGGTAGCGTCCACCTGCACGGCAACATGCCGCTCGTTGCACTGCACCAGCAACACCGGCAAGGGTTGGCTCTGGCCCAGCAGTTTCGGCCGGGTACCGGTTTTCAGTAGCTCACCGAGGTAGCACAACTCGTAACGCTGCCCGGCGTAGGTGTAGGTCGGCGGATCAAGCTGGTAATAGCCGTCCAGCTCGGCGGGCAACACCCGAACAATGCTCTCGATGGTGTTCAGCGGGATCGCGTACTGGTCTTCGCAACAGTGCACCATCAACGCCCGATTCACCGCCACGGTAAACGGCAGGCGAATGCGGAAATGCACGCCCTGCCCCGGCGTGGAGTCGATGATCATGCTGCCGCCCAATTGCCGCACTTCTTCATGGACCACGTCCATGCCGACGCCGCGCCCGGAAATCTGGGTGATTTTCTCGGCAGTGGAAAACCCTGGCTGCAAGATAAACTGCAGCACGTCGCGCTCGCTGATGTCACTGTCCGGCGCCAGCAAGCCACGCTTGATCGCCTTGTTCCGCACGGCCTCCAGCGGCACGCCGGCGCCGTCGTCGCGGATGTCGAAAATGATGTCGCCGCCTTCCCGGGACAGGTCGAGGCTGATACGTCCTCGTGCCGGCTTGCCGGCGGCAATGCGCACGTCGACCGGCTCCAGACCGTGGTCGACGGCGTTGCGCAGCATATGCTCAAGAGGCGCAGCCATGCGCTCCAGCACGTTCCGGTCCATCTCACCGTCGGCATTGCCGACCATGAACTCCACGTCCTTGCCCAGCTCCTGCGCCACTTGCCGGACGATGCGCTTGAGCCGTGGCAGCATGCGCTCGAACGGCACCATGCGCGTGCGCATCAGGCCTTCCTGAAGCTCGGTGTTGATACGCCCCTGCTGTTGCAGCAGGACCTCGGCATCGTGATTGCTGCGATCGAGGGTTTCCTTGAGCTCGAGCAAGTCCGAGGCGGACTCGAACAGCGCCCGGGACAACTGCTGCAACTGGGAATGGCGGTCCATCTCCAGCGGGTCGAACTCTTCATAGCCCAGACGCTCGGCCTCCATCTGTTGCCGGCTGAGAATCCGCCCCTGGGTTTCGGTATCCAGGCGCCGCAACTGATCACGCATGCGCTCGATGGTGGTTTCCATTTCGCCCAGGGCCACGCGCGCATCGTTGACCTGCTGTTCGATGCGCCCACGGAAGATCGATGTTTCGCCCGCCAGGTTCACCAGGTCGTCAAGCAGCTCGGCGGAGACCTTGACCATGTCCGCACCGTCGCCCGGTGCACTGGGGTCAGGTCTGGCGGGTGCCGCTGGTGGAGCAACGACGGGGGCCGGTTCCGGCACCGAGACAGCCTGCGATGCAGCACTGTGCTGGGGATGATTCAGCGCCTGGATCTGCACGATCAGCCGGTCGGCCAGCGGGCACGGGTGACCGGCGCGCACCGCGTCGAGCATCTGCGCCAGTCGGTCATGGCTGCTTTGCAACAAGGTGAACAGCGCTGGGGTCGGCTGAAGCAGCCCCGCCGACAGACCTTCGTAGAGGTTTTCCAGCTCGTGGGCCAGGTCGCCGATGGGGACAATTTCCACCATGCG
Source organism: Pseudomonas sp. RL_105y_Pfl2_101 (assembly GCF_963970585.1). NCBI lineage: Bacteria > Pseudomonadati > Pseudomonadota > Gammaproteobacteria > Pseudomonadales > Pseudomonadaceae > Pseudomonas > Pseudomonas sp. RL_105y_Pfl2_101. Next base: position 283,388 of record NZ_CAXAPG010000005.1, on the reverse strand, counting down.
CGCGCCACCCTTGAGGGTGTGCAAATCCCGCAACAGGGTTTCCACGGCTTGGCGATTCGACGGTTCTTCCTGCCAGCGCAGTAACGCCGCGCCCGAGCTGTCGAGGATGTCGAAGCCTTCCTCAAGGAAGATTTCCAGCAACTCGGGATCATGGCCGGCACCGTCGGCCTGGGCCGCTGCGCTCGTCTCGATAGCGTTCGGCTTGTCCTGGCGGAACCGTCGGATGGCGTCGATCAGCGCAACGGGATCACCCAACGGCTGACCCTGTTGCAACTGCCTGAGCAACAGGTCGAGGCGTTCATGACTGCTGGCGAGCAGTTGCGCCAGTTCCTCACTGTAGCTGTAGCGCCGGTCCACCAGTCCTTCGTAAAGGTTTTCCAACTCCTGGGCCAGGTCGCTCACCGGCCGGATGTCGGCCATTCGCGCACCGCCCTTGAGGGTGTGCAAGTCACGTTGAAGCGAGGACAGCGGCGCGCCGTTATCCGGATCGGCCAACCAGCGTTGCAAGGCCTGGGCGGCGCTTTCGAGGATGTCTTGGGCTTCTTCGAGGAAAATCGACGCGAGGTCATCTTCCATCGTGGCATCGACGGGCGCGTCACGCGCCATTTGCGCCGTCGCGTGGCCCAGTTCGCGGATGCTCAGGGTGCGGCTGCCGTCGCTGCGGATCAGGCCGGTGGCCGACGGGTCGAGGCTCTCCTGGAGCAGGCGGCGCAAGGCCTGTACCCGTTCAGGCTGCGGATGCACATGCTGCCCGGCCGCCAGCTCATCGAGCATGTCGATCAGCGCTTCATGGGCGCGCTGGGCCTCCTGGAAAAATTCATCGCTGACCGCCAGGCTGCTTTCTTCTACCGCACCGTAGAGATCCAGCAAGGCTTCGCAGAGTTCGTCCACCGGGTGCAAGTCGGCCAGGTGCGCGCCTTCGCCAAGGGTGGTCAGCTCATCGAGCAGCGCACTCAGTTCCTGGCCTTCGCCGGGGTGCTGCTGCCAACGCTGCAAGAGGCTTTCGGCGTCCAGCAGGATGTCCATGCCCTGGGCGAGGAAGTTGTTGATCAGTTGTGGGTCGCGCTTGGTCCGCAGCGCTTTGTCCGGCGCACTGTTGGCCGCGTGTAGACGCTCGGCCAGCAGGACCTGGGCGCGCAGGATCAGATCCTCGGCCCCGGGGATCGCTGCCAGCGGCTCGCTGTGCAACTGGCGCACGCCACGGCGCAGCAGGCCTTCGGCTTCCAGCAGCAATTGGACCTCATCCAGGTCGAGGGCAATCAGATGCGCCCGGTATTCCCGGGCCAGTTCATCCATTGCTCCGGCCAGCTCGGCGATCGGCAGCACGCCGGCCATCGAAGCGCTGCCCTTGAGCGTATGCAAGGCCCGCTGCAATTCATCGCTGGCCTGCAAAGGCAGGTGCTCGGCCGACTGATCGAGAAAGCGATTGAGGCTGGCGAGGTGGCCCTGGGCTTCGTTGTCGAAGATCTTCAACAGCAGCGGATCGAGGGCGACCACGTCCTGCTCGTCTTCATCTTCCTCGTCGCCGCCCTTGGCCAGGGCATGAGCGCGGGCGGCCAAGCGGTCGACGTCGTCACGCTGGCGCTGGTGATTGGCCGCGAATTCGGCCACCAGGGCCGGCAACAACTGCACCGTGTCTTCGATCAACTGACGGACCGAGGCCTGTGGCCCAACGCTGCGCTCCAGGACCCGGTTGAGCAAGTTTTCCACGGCCCAGGCCAGTTCACCCAGTACCAGCGCCCGGACCATCCGGCCACTGCCCTTGAGGGTATGGAAGGCCCGGCGCAGTTCGCTCAGGGCGCCGTGGTCGTCGGGATGAGCACTCCAGCGCGGCAGGTACTCACGCAGGACGTCCAGCACCTCGTCGGTTTCCTCGAGGAAGACCTCGCGCAACTCGTCGTCCACCGGACTTTCATCCAACGGAGGCGGCAACAGGCTGCCCGGGGTGCTCCTGGCCGGCGGATTGACCGCCGAGACCGGGCTGGCCAGCACCTGGGCCAAGGACTGCGCCGTCTGCGGGTCATCCAATTCCTGCAGGTCCTGCATGACTTGGGCTTCGTTGGGGCTCAACACATCGTCGAGCACCGGCACCCGCGCTTCGTCAGGGAAATAACCGAGCGCGGCCAGGCTCCGCTCGACCCCTTCAAGCAAGGGCTCGCCGGGGGTTTCCGGGTCCTCGCTCAAGCGCTCCAGGTAGTATTCCAGGCCAGTGATCACGTCGGCCAGGTGGTCGAGTTCTTCCCAGCCCGGCTGGGCCTGGTCCAACAGCAGGTGGTCGCGGATGAAACCGTTGCAGGCCTCTACCAGGCTGGCGGCACGGCTCAGGGGAATCATCGCCAGCGCGCCGCGCACCTGGGTCAGCAGCGCCGGCAAGGGCTGCAGTTGCTCGCTGTTCCAGTCCGCGTCGATGTAGTCGACGATCATGTCCTTGGCCTGTTGCAGACAGGTATGGGCTTCCTTGATGACGATCTGGTGGATCTGGGTCAGGTCGGTGGTGGGCAGGTGGATGTCTTCGTGGCTCTCGGGCTCGACGGTGCCGACCATGCCGGCCAGGGTCGCCTCGACGTAGAGCAAGGCCCCGGCGACGTCCATGAGGATCGCGTCATCCGGCTCGCGCTGGCCCTGGGCAAGGCTCAGGACCACCGCCAGTTGATCGATGATGACCTTGCGCGGCTGGCCGAAACCGAGCACCGCCAGGGTGTCGGCGATCTGCCGCAGCGGCGCCAACAGGCTGTCCAGCTCCGAGGCGTGCTGGCGATCGCTGCGCACGAACAGGTCCAGGCGCTCCTTGACCCGTACCAACTCCTCGCACAGTGCGGCAAGCACCGAGCGCATGGCATCGCGGTCGGGCCCGGCCAGGCGCACGCGTTCTTCGTCGACCATGGCGCTGTCGGGCAGCGCGTCGTCCAGTGAGTAGCGTTCTTTCATGATCTGCATCTGCCCGCTGGGATGTTCGGCCTTGGCAATATAGAACAACAAGCTCTTGAGCAGGTGGGGCGGTGCCGGCTGATTGATGCCTGGCATGCCTTGGTCCAGCAGGCGCTTGAGTTCCTTGTCGGCTTCCTTGAACAGGCTGCGCAACGCCGGGCTGTTGGCGATGCGCCCGTCACGCATGCCTTCGACCAGCGCCGAGGCCACCTGCCATAACGCATTGAGCGGCGCCCCAGCACACAAGGTTTCCAGGCGATGGAAGACCTTGGCCAGGTAACCGAAGTGGGTCGTGTCATCCTGTTCGCGCAACAGGCCCACCAGGGCCAATTGCAGGGTCTGGCGCAATTTGCGCAAGGTGTTTGGCAGGTCAGCGGGTTCGAGGCGCTGCACGGTTTCGTCGCTGAGCGGCGCAATATCGGGCAATTCGGGGCTGAACAGGCTGGTTTCCGACAACAGGCCCTCGCCCCGGGCACTGCGCAGGTCGTTGATCAAGGGCAGCACCACCAGCGGCAGGTCCCGACGGGCACTTTGTACGCGGTCCAGGTAGATCGGCAACTGCCCCAGGGCCTGGCTCAACTGGCTGATGGCTTCGTCGCGATGGCTGACACGGTTGTCCTGCAGGGCGGCGCACAGCTGCTCCATCTCCTCGGCCAGCAACGCCGCACCGTAGAACTCGACCATCTGCAGGCCGCCGTGGACCTGGTGAATACAGGCCAGGCATTGCCCGAGGGCATCCGACGCCTGCGGATCGTCCACCAGACGGTTGAGGGCCAGATGAGCCTGCTTCAGCGTTTCGGCAATCTCGCCCTTGACCCATTCCAGGGCCACATAGTCGTGCCGATCACCCATAACCACTCCAATCAGGAGAGCACAACACGCCTGTAGGGAAGGGATTTACCTGTGGGAGCAAAGCTTGCTCGCGATGCAAACACCTCGGTGCCCGAAGTACCGCGTTATCTTCATCGCGGGCAAGCCTTACTCCCACAGAAACCTCCTTGCCACAAAAAGCCCTTTCCAACCGATGGATCCGGTTGGTCACGCTGTTTCCTCATCGCCAGACGCCGCCGGCAACGTGAACCCCGACACCGAACGACGCAGTTGGCTGGCCATTTTCGCCAGGTTGCCAATGCTCTCGGCAGTGGCGGTGGAGCCGGACGAGGTCTGCGAAGTGATCTGCTGGATCACGTTCATGGTCAAGGAAATCTGCCCCGCCGAGGTGGTCTGTTGCTGCGCCGCGTTGGAAATGCTCTGGATCAGCGCCGCCAGGGTCTTGGACACGCCTTCGATTTCTTCCAGGGCGACGCCAGCATCCTGGGCCAGTCGCGCACCGCGCACCACTTCGGTGGTGGTCTGCTCCATGGAAATCACCGCCTCGTTGGTGTCGGCCTGGATCGCCCGCACCAAGGTCTCGATTTGCCGGGTTGCCGCCGAAGAGCGCTCGGCCAAACGCTGCACTTCATCGGCCACCACCGCGAACCCGCGTCCGGCATCACCGGCCATGGACGCCTGGATGGCGGCGTTGAGGGCCAGGATGTTGGTCTGATCGGCAATGTCATCGATCAAGCTGACAATGTCGCCGATTTCCTGGGATGACTCACCCAGGCGCTTGATGCGCTTGGCGGTGTCCTGGATCTGCTCGCGAATGTTGTCCATGCCATGAATGGTGTTGTGCACCACCTCATTACCCTTGTTGGCGATCTCCACCGACCGCTCGGCCACCGCCGACGACTCGGCGGCATTGGCCGACACCTGGTCGATGGACTGGGCCATTTCATTAATTGAAGTCGAAGCTTCGGAGATTTGCTGGGCCTGGTGCTCGGAAGCCTGGGCCAAGTGCATCGCCGTGGCCTGGGTTTCCTGCACGGCGGCGGCGACCTGGCCGGCGGTGAGGTTGATGGTCGCCACCAGATCGCGCAGTTGATCCACCGAGTAATTGATGGAGTCGGCGATGGTGCCAGTGAAGTCCTCGGTGACCGAAGCGGTAACGGTCAGGTCGCCATCGGCCAGGTCTTCGATTTCATCCAGCAACCGCATGATCGCATTCTGGTTGCGCTCGTTCTTTTGTGCGGTTTCGTGCAACTGGCGGTTGGTTTCGCGGACCATCACCAGGCCAATCAGGATAATCGACATCAGCGCCAGCAAACCCAGCACATAGCCGCCGATGGTGTTGATGGAACGCCCACCGGCGAGGTTTTCGAAAGCCGTGGCCAGGTGCGAAGCCTCGTCGAGCAGGGTCTGCGACAGGTTGAAGATGTTGCCGGCCGATTCACGAACCTTGAACAGCTCCGGGGAGGTCTCGAGGATTTCGTCCACCGAACCGGAGACGAACTCGAAGAGCTCACTGATTTCGCTCAGGCGTGCCCGGGCATCGCGGTCCTGGACCAGGTATATCTTCAGGGCCGGGTCACCTTGCAACATGCCATTGAGCACCTGGCCAAAACGCGCGGCGTCGCGACCGAAGGTGTCGGCGGCCTGGCTGGCATTTTCGTCCCCCGCCAGCACGGTATTCACCGCGCCGAGAATCCGCTCGGCCAGCAACGACTGGCGCTGGGCCATGGCCACCTGGGCGGCCGGCGCGCCGCGCTGCAGCAGGATCTCGACGACTTTTTCGTACTCGACCTGCAACTGCGGCACGGTTTCGGCCAGGGTCGCCGCCACCTGGTGCAACGACAGCACGGTCTGTTCACTGGAGAGAATGGCATCGGTGTTCTTGAGCAGGCGCTCCCAATCCAACTGCACGGCGCGCATCTGCGGACGCAGGGTGGCAGGCGCTGGGGGCAGGCCAGTCACCGGGTCGCCCTGTTTCAGGGAGCCCCAGCGCTGGGCAAAGTCATTGCGCGCATCGCCCAGCAGCTTGAACGCCGCGTGTTTACCGGCGGCGGCCTCGGCGGCGTTCTTGGCAATGCGCTGGGACAGCACCCGCAGCTCACCCGCATGGCCGATGTACTGTTTGTCATAGGTGGATTGGGTGTTGAGGTAAGCGAAGTTGGCGAACAGCAGCATGATGAAGACGATCAGCGCGACGAACAGCACGATGATCTGCGAACGACTGCGCGACGCTTCAAGTGGCTTGCCTGTTTTTGCTTTGATCATCGGTTCTCGCCTGTACTGCCCAATCTATCCACAATCCCAAGCCCGACCGGACTCCCCTACCCAGAGTTGTGCAGTCACCTAAATCGCCACATCCATGAACCCCGGCGACCGCGCCAGGGCAAACGGGCTGAACACTTGCCACTCGCGCTCGCCGCCAAACCGGCCCTTGACGAAAGCCGCTTCCGGGCCGTCGAGGTCGTCCAGCAGCGTTGGTTCCAGGCTGTCCTGGGCAAAATGCTGCAGCCCAAGGACCTCGTCCACCAACAACCCGGCAAACACCTCGTCGTGATCCACCACCAACACGCGCCGCTGCTTGCGCACGGTCGACAGCTCGTGACCGAAGAACCCGCACAAGTCCATCAACGGCAACAAGCGCCCGCGCAGGTTAGCCACTCCACGCACCCATGGCTTGACCCCGGGCAAATGCGTGTGACGTGGTTCGTGCAGCACTTCGCTGACTTCGCCCATCGGCGCCACGTACCAATGCTCGCCCAAGCGAAAGCCGATGCCGCTCCACCCGGCGCGGTGGGTCGGTTGGGAGGGCAGGCCCGCCCCCAGCAACCGGCAGCGCCGGTCGATCTGCAGCAGCAGTTCGAAAGCGGTCAGGGATAGGCTCATGGCCGCGTCATCAACCCGCCAGCACGTTGTTCAGGATCTTGATCAGGGTTTCTTCGTCCACCGGTTTGGTCAGGTAGTCCTTCGCCCCTTGGCGCTTGCCCCAGACCTTGTCGGTTTCCTGGTCCTTGGTGGTGATGATGATCACCGGGATGTGCCCGGTGTCGGAATCCTTGGTCAACTGGCGCGTGGCCTGGAAACCGTTGAGGCCGGGCATGACGATGTCCATCAGCACCGCATCGGGTTTCTCCTGACGGGCCAGGGCCACGCCATCGGCGCCATTCTCGGCCTTCAGGACCTGATGGCCGTGCTTTTCCAGCATGCCGGTCAGTTTGTACATTTCAGTCGGTGAATCATCGACGATCAGAATTCGTGCCATGGTGTTCCCCATTTTTTGTTGACCCCAGACCCGGTGGCCGAGTGTCATTAATGTGCCTGGTGCGGCTGGACAGCGGCAAAGCCCGGAACATGGGCCTGTATCGCGCCCAGCAGTTCTTCCTTGCTGAACGGTTTGGTCAAAAACTGATCGGAACCGACGATGCGCCCCTTGGCCTTGTCGAACAACCCGTCACGGGACGACAGCATGATCACCGGCGTGGCCTTGAACGCGCTGTTGTTCTTGATCAAGGCACAGGTCTGGTAGCCATCGAGGCGCGGCATCATGATGTCGACAAAAATGATGCCCGGATGGTGGTCGGCGATCTTGGCCAGGGCATCGAAACCATCGACGGCCGTAATTACCTCGCAGCCCACGTTGCGCAGCAAGGTTTCGGCGGTGCGGCGGATGGTCTTCGAGTCGTCGATGACCATGACCTTCAAGGCGCTGGGTTGCTGCTGCGTGAGATGCTCTGCCATTGCCACTGCGAACCGGGTTTTAACGCGTAAGTGTGATCGACAGCGCAAACCCTTGATGTTCAAGGCCCACACGTCACATGGCAGCCTTTTTAGCACAGTCTCCATCGCCGATCTATCGGCCGCTCGGCGCGGTGGTTTTTCCTTGACCGCCAATCTTCCGGGCGCCACTCTGACGCCACTTTTTCACGCCAATATGTGCCCATCAAATTTCGAGGAAACAAGCCATGAGCGTACGCGTCGGCATTGTCATGGACCCTATCGCCAGCATTTCCTATAAAAAGGATAGCTCGCTGGCCATGCTGCTGGCCGCTCAGAAGCGCGGCTGGGAGTTGTTCTACATGGAACAGCGCGACCTCTACCAGGCCGAAGGCCAGGCTCGGGCGCGGATGAAGCCGCTGAAAGTCTTCGCCAACCCCGAGAAGTGGTTTGAACTGGGCACCGAAAGCGATGCACTGCTCAGCGACCTGGACGTGATCCTGATGCGCAAGGATCCGCCGTTCGACATGGAGTTCGTGTACTCCACCTACCTGCTGGAACAGGCTGAAAACGCCGGTGTGCTAGTGGTCAACAAGCCCCAGAGCCTGCGCGATTGCAACGAAAAGCTGTTCGCCACGCTGTTCCCGCAATGCACGCCGCCAACCATCGTCAGCCGTCGTCCGGACGTGTTGCGCGAATTTGCCGACCATCATGGCGACGTGATCCTCAAGCCCCTGGACGGCATGGGCGGCTCCTCGATCTTCCGCCACACCGCTGGCCATCCGAACCTCTCGGTGATCCTCGAAACCCTGACCTTGCACGGTCAGCAGCAGATCATGATCCAGGGTTACCTACCGGCCATCGTCGATGGCGACAAACGCATCCTGATGATCGACGGCGAACCGGTGGACTATTGCCTGTCGCGCATCCCGGCAGCCGGCGAAACCCGCGGCAACCTGGCAGCGGGCGGGCGTGGCGAGGCGCGTCCATTGACTGACAAGGATCGCTGGATCGCCGCCCAGGTCGGCCCGACCCTGCGCGAGAAAGGCCTGCTGTTCGTAGGTCTGGACGTGATCGGCGAGCACCTGACGGAAATCAACGTCACCAGCCCGACCTGCATCCGCGAGATCGACAATGCCTTTGGCACCGACATTGGCGGCATGCTGATGGATGCCATCGATCAGAAGCTCAAGGCTCGTTGATCCAGATCTGCTGAAGGAAACCCACATTGCGTTATCATGCCCGGCCTGAAAAAAGCGCGATGTTGGTTTCCTTGTCATGACACTCCCGTCCGATCTGCCCCAAGAGCTCGCCCATCGTCGCGTGCGCCCGGCCGATCGCCTCGGTTTTACCCTGTTCCTGGCGGCATTGATCCACCTGGCCCTGTTGCTGGGCGTCGGTTTCGCCACGGTCGAGCCCAAGCAGATCAGCCAGACCCTGGAAATCACCCTGGCCACCTTCAAGAGCGAGACCAAGCCCAAGAAGGCCGACTTCCTCGCCCAGGAAAACCAGCAAGGCAGCGGCACCCTGGAAAAAAAGGCGACCCCCAAGACCACCGAGATCGCGCCGTTCCAGGACACCCAGGTACAAAAAGTCACTCCGCCACCAGCCGCCAAGCCCGAAGTGCAGGAGACGGCGCCCAAGGCAGCCGTGACCACCGTGGCGCCAAAGCCGAAAAAGGCCCCGGCCAAGCAGGAGGTCAAGCCGAATCCCAAGCCCAAGGCCCCCGTCCCCACCTTCGACAGCTCACAGCTGTCCAGCGACATCGCCAGCCTGGAAGCCGAACTGGCCCAGGAGCAACAGCTCTACGCCAAGCGCCCGCGCATCCACCGCCTGAGCGCCGCCTCGACCATGCGCGACAAGGGTGCCTGGTACAAGGACGATTGGCGCAAGAAGGTCGAGCGCATCGGCAACCTCAACTATCCCGACGAAGCGCGGCGCAAACAGATCTACGGCAACCTGCGACTCATGGTCTCGATCAACCGCGACGGCTCGTTGTATGAAGTGTTGGTGCTCGAATCCTCCGGCCAGCCGCTTTTGGACCAGGCCGCCCAACGAATCGTGCGCCTGGCCGCACCGTTCGCACCGTTTACCGGGGATTTGTCGGACATCGACCGGCTGGAAATCATCCGCACCTGGAAGTTCGCCCGGGGCGACAAGCTTTCCAGTAACTGAGCCACATCGACGCCTGAACCCGCCGCAGATCCCTTGTGGGAACGAGCTGTGTGGGAGCAAGGCTTGCCCGCGATGAAAACGCCGCGGTCTCTTGAGGACCGCAGCGCCTGGATCGCGAGCAAGCTTTGCTCCCACAAAGCTCGCTCCCACAGGGGATTGGTGACAGTCTCAGGTATTTCCTGGCTTGTCAGTTCGGCCCTGCGCCGCCACACTAGCGCCTATGAAAAACGTCAGCCCCACCTACCTCAAGCATCACTTCCTGATTGCCATGCCGCACATGGCCGATCCGAACTTTGCCCATACCTTGACCTACATCGTCGAGCACACGGCCAATGGGGCCATGGGGCTGGTAGTCAATCGCCCGCAGGAGCTGAACCTGGCGGACATTCTTGAGCAGTTGCGGCCAGAGATGGAACCGCCACTCTTGTGCCAGCACGTGCCGATTTTCATCGGCGGCCCGGTGCAGACTGATCGCGGTTTCGTGCTCCACCCGTTGGGCCCCAAATTCCAGGCCACGGTGGACCTGGACGGCTTGTCGCTGTCCACCTCCCAGGACGTGCTGTTCGCCATCGCTGATGGCGTCGGCCCAGAGAAAAGTCTGATCGCCCTCGGCTATGCTGGTTGGGAACCCGGGCAACTGGAAACCGAACTGGCTGACAACGCCTGGCTGACCTGCCCGTTCGACGCCGACATCCTGTTCAACACCAGCAGCGAACTGCGCCTGGAAGCGGCGGCCAGCCGGTTGGGGGTCAACCTCAGCCTGCTCACCAGCCAGGCAGGACACGCCTGATGGCCCTGCGCTTGCTGCTGGGCTTCGATTACGGCACCAAACAGATCGGCGTAGCGGTCGGCCAGGTCATTACCGGCCAGGCCCGCGAGTTGTGCACCCTGAAGGCGCAGAATGGCGTTCCGGACTGGAACCAGGTCGAAGCGCTGATCAAGGAGTGGAAACCCGATGCGGTGGTGGTCGGCCTGCCGCTGAACATGGACGGCACGCCCAGCGACATGTGCCTGCGCGCCGAAAAGTTCGCCCGCCGGCTCAATGGCCGCTACAACCTGCCCTTCTATACCCATGACGAGCGCCTGACCACCTTCGAGGCCAAGGGCGAGCGCCTGGTGCGCGGCGGGCAGAAAGGCAGTTACCGCGACAACCCGGTGGACGCCATCGCTGCCGCCCTGCTGCTGCAAGGCTGGCTCGACGCCAACACCGACCTGTTCGAAACCTGATTTCTTGAAAGCGCCGCCAAGGCGCTTTCTCTTAGCGATAGACCGCGCCACTCACCACCGGCCCGGGAACCTGAAGGAGCCAGCATGAGCCTGCCCAATCCTGCCGAACTGATCAGCCAGATGGCGATTCGTCTCACGGCCCACCTGGAACAACGCGGCATCAGCGACCCGCGCTACATCGGCATCCGCACCGGTGGCGTCTGGGTCGCCCAGGCCTTGCTCGAAGCACTGGGCAGCCAATCGCCACTGGGCACCCTGGACGTGTCCTTCTACCGCGACGACTTCAGCCAGAACGGTCTGCACCCGCAAGTGCGCCCCTCGGCCCTGCCGTTCGAGATCGAAGGCCAGCACCTGGTGCTGATCGACGACGTGCTGATGAGCGGCCGGACCATCCGCGCCGCCATGAACGAACTGTTCGACTACGGTCGCCCGGCCAGCGTAACGCTGGTGTGCCTGCTGGACCTAGACGCCGCCGAGCTACCGATCCGCCCGAACGTGGTCGGGGCGACGCTGACACTGGCCGCCCATGAGCGCGTCAAGCTCTCCGGCCCGTCGCCGCTGCAACTCGAACTGCAAGACCTTGCCCTTTAACTGCCCTTGTAAGAGTCCATCGCGATGACGCCTCTCGAAACCAAGCGCCCGCTGCAGCTCAACGATCAGGGCCAGCTGCAGCACTTCCTGTCCCTCGACGGCCTGCGCCGCGAGCTGCTGACGGAAATCCTCGACACTGCCGACTCGTTCCTCGAAGTCGGTGCCCGGGCGGTGAAGAAAGTCCCGTTGCTGCGCGGCAAGACCGTGTGCAACGTGTTCTTCGAAAACTCCACCCGCACCCGCACCACCTTCGAACTGGCGGCCCAGCGGCTGTCGGCGGACGTGATCACCCTCAACGTGTCCACGTCCTCGGCAAGCAAGGGTGAAACCCTGCTCGACACCCTGCGCAATCTCGAAGCCATGGCCGCCGACATGTTCGTCGTGCGCCACGGCGACTCCGGCGCAGCGCATTTCATTGCCGAACACGTGTGCCCGCAAGTGGCGATCATCAACGGCGGCGACGGCCGCCACGCCCACCCGACCCAAGGCATGCTGGACATGCTGACCATCCGTCGGCACAAGGGCAGCTTCGAGAACCTGTCGGTGGCCATCGTCGGCGACATCCTGCACTCGCGGGTGGCCCGCTCGAACATGCTGGCCCTCAAGACCCTCGGCTGCCCGGACATCCGCGTGATCGCGCCGAAAACCCTGCTACCCATCGGCGTCGAGCAATACGGCGTGAAGGTCTACACCGACATGACCGAAGGCCTCAAGGATGTGGACGTGGTGATCATGCTGCGCCTGCAACGCGAGCGCATGACCGGTGGCCTGCTGCCCAGCGAAGGCGAGTTCTACCGCCTGTTCGGCCTGACCACCGCCCGCCTGGCCGGGGCCAAGCCAGACGCTATCGTCATGCACCCGGGGCCGATCAACCGCGGCGTGGAGATCGAGTCGGCGGTGGCCGACGGGCCGCACTCGGTGATTCTCAACCAGGTGACCTACGGCATCGCCATCCGCATGGCCGTGCTGTCCATGGCCATGAGCGGGCAAACGGCCCAGCGCCAATTCGACCAGGAGAACGCCCAGTGAAGCTCAGCATTCTCGGCGCACGCGTGATCGATCCAGCCAGTGGCCTGGATCAAGTGACTGATATCCATATCGATGCCTGCAAGATCGTCGCCCTTGGTGCGGCGCCGGCCGGTTTCATCGCAGTCCAGACCCTCGACGCCCAAGGCCTGGTAGCCGCTCCCGGCCTGGTGGACCTGAACGTCGCCCTGCGCGAACCGGGCTACAGCCGCAAAGGCAGCATCGTCAGCGAAACCCGGGCCGCCGCTGCCGGTGGCGTGACCAGCCTGTGCTGCCCGCCGCAGACCAAACCGGTGCTCGACACCTCGGCCGTGGCCGAACTGATCCTCGACCGCGCCCGCGAGGCCGGTAACACCAAAGTCTTCCCCATCGGGGCATTGAGCAAGGGCCTGGACGGCGAGCAACTGGCCGAACTCATCGCCCTGCGTGACGCCGGTTGCGTGGCGTTCGGCAACGGCCTGAACAGTTTCCGCAACACCCGTACCCTGTGCCGAGCCCTGGAATACGCGGCGACCTTCGGCCTGACGGTGATCTTCAACTCCCAGGACCACGACCTGGCCGAAGGCGGTTTGGCCCACGAAGGCCCGACCGCCAGCTTCCTCGGCCTGCCGGGCATCCCGGAAACCGCTGAGACCGTGGCCCTGGCCCGGGACCTGCTGCTGGTTGAGCAAAGCGGCGTGCGCGCCCACTTCAGCCAGTTGACCAGCGCCCGCGGCGCGGCACTGATTGCCCAGGCCCAGGCCCGCGGCTTGCCGGTGACCGCCGATGTGGCGCTCTACCAGTTGATCCTGACCGACGAAGCGTTGATCGATTTCAACAGTGTCTATCACGTCCAGCCGCCGCTGCGCACCCGCGCCGACCGCGACGGCCTGCGTGAGGCGGTAAAATCCGGGGTGATCTCGGCCCTCTCCAGCCATCACCAACCCCACGAGCGCGATGCCAAGCTGGCACCGTTCGGCGCCACCGAGCCGGGCATCAGCAGCGTCGAACTGCTGCTGCCGCTGGCCCTGACACTGGTGGAAGATGGCTTGCTGGACCTGCCGACCCTGCTGGCACGCCTGAGCGCCGGCCCGGCCCAAGCGCTGCAACTGCCGGCGGGGAAACTCGCGGTTGGCGCCGCGGCGGACCTGGTACTGTTCGACCCTGCCGCGTCCACCGTGGCCGGTGAAGCCTGGCGCTCCAAGGGTGACAACTGCCCGTTCCTCGGCCATAGCCTGCCAGGTGTGGTGCGTTACACCCTGATGGATGGGCGGATTACTCACCAGGCCTGAAAAACTGCGTCGCCTGCTTCGCGAGCAGGCTCGCTCCCACATTGGATTTGAGGTGCTCACAAAATAATGTGTTCACTGAAGATCCCTGTGGGCGCGAGCCTGCTCGCGAATGCAGACAACTTGGCCTGACTGATTAATGAAAAGCCCCACGCTGCTGCGCATTACGAATCGAGACCTGATCGTTCAGCGTCCAGAAGTCATACAGCACCCCCAGGAAAAACACCCCGCCAGTCAGCAGGTAAAGGATCCCGCTGAGCCATTTGCCCTGGTACATGCGGTGTACGCCCAGCACCCCGAGAAACGTCAGCAGAATCCACGCCACGCTGTATTCGATAGGCCCCTGAGTGAAACGCAGGTCTGCTTCGCGGTCCATGGCCGGGATCAGGAACAGGTCGATCAGCCAGCCAATGCCCAGCAGGCCGAAGGTGAAGAACCAGATCGTGCCCGTGACCGGCTTGCCGTAATAGAAACGATGAGCACCGGTGAACCCGAAAATCCACAACAGATACCCAATGACTTTGCTGTGGGTATCGTGGCTGGCGTCCTGCTGATAGCTGTTCATGAATGGCCTCTCTCGCCTCGATAGATAAATTTTTTCGGACTTTTTGTGACTTTTTCATGCGCAGCCGACAAGCGGTCCTCGGCGACCCGAGCCGGTGAAAGCCCCGTGGCATAGGGGGTCTGTCGGACAATCAGGTCAATTTGTCGCATTTTGCTGGCTTTAGCGCGGCGTTTCGAATCGACAAACGGCCTCGGAATGGCAAAAAAAGCTGTTATAAAGTTGCGCGCTAACCTTCAAGAGCCCTGCCTAATGCGTTCATTTTTCAAGACATGGCTAACCCTCTGCCTATTATTGCCACTGGCCGCCCACGCCACCAATCGTGAGCAACGTCTTCCCAACGTCAACGGCTATACCCCGAAATCCCATGTTTCTGCTTCCTTGAGCAAAAACAAGCCAAGTGCCCAGCGCGTGAGCACGGCCAACAGCAAGCTGGTCCCGCCGATGGCGGCCAAAACGAGCAGCAATGTGTTGAGCCGCGCCGTGAATGTACTTGGCACACCTTATCGTTGGGGCGGCAGTAGCCCAAGTAAAGGTTTCGATTGCAGCGGGCTGGTGAAATACGCCTTCAACGACGCCTCCTTCGACCTGCCGCGCACCTCCAACGCCATGGCCGCCGGTCATGGCGAGAAAGTCGAGCGCAAGGACCTCAAGCCCGGCGACCTGATCTTCTTCAAACTCAAGAGTCGCCGGATCAATCACGTGGCCATCTACCTGGGCAACGACCGCTTCATCCACGCCCCGCGCCGGGGCAAGTCGGTGAGCATCGACACCTTGAACAAGCCGTACTGGAACACCCACTACGTGGTAGCCAAGCGCGTGCTGCCGAAACAGCCGAGTGCGATGCGCGTGGTTCAGCGCTGAAGAGCGCATGGCCTTTAGCTAGGTTGCACCTGTAGGAGCTGCCGAAGGCTGCGATTTTTTGATCCTGATCTTTCGCTCTCGACTCAATCGGCAGGGGAAAGATCGCAGCCTCGTTGCACTCGACAGCTCCTACAGGGACTACCCCCTCCCTGTCTCTTTAGAAGTTATCGGGCGTACGCGCCCGCTCCCGCGCATGTTCGCGGCTGATCAGCCCCTTGTTCACCAAGTCCTTCAGGCACATGTCCAGCGTCTGCATCCCCAGCGAACCGCCGGTCTGGATCGCCGAGTACATCTGCGCCACCTTGTCTTCGCGGATCAGGTTCCGAATGGCCGAGGTGCCCAGCATGATTTCATGCGCCGCGATCCGGCCGCCGCCGATTTTCTTGACCAGCGCCTGGGAAATCACCGCCTGCAACGATTCCGACAACATCGAGCGAACCATGGACTTCTCATCACCGGGGAACACATCCACTACCCGGTCAATGGTCTTGGCCGCCGACGTGGTGTGCAGGGTGCCGAACACCAGGTGCCCGGTTTCCGCGGCGGTCAGCGCTAGGCGAATGGTTTCCAGGTCGCGCATCTCTCCCACCAGGATCACGTCCGGGTCCTCCCGCAGGGCCGAGCGCAGGGCGGTGGAGAAACCCTGGGTGTCGCGATGCACCTCACGCTGGTTGATCAGGCATTTGCGCGGTTCGTGAACGAATTCGATAGGGTCTTCGATGGTGAGGATGTGATGGTGCTTGTGGCTGTTGAGGTGGTCGATCATCGCCGCCAGGGTGGTGGATTTGCCTGAACCGGTCGGCCCGGTCACCAACACCAGCCCGCGAGGCGCCTCGGTCACTTTGCGAAACACCTCGCTCATCCCCAGGTCTTCCATGGTCAGGACTTTCGACGCAATGGTCCGAAACACCGCCCCCGCACCGCGATTCTGGTTGAAGGCGTTGACCCGGAACCGCGCGACGCCCGGCACGTCGAAGGAAAAATCGGTCTCCAGAAACTTTTCGTAATCTACTCGTTGCCGGTCGTTCATGATGTCGTAGATCAGCTCATGAACCTGTTTGTGGTCCAGTGCCGGCAGGTTGATGCGCCTGACATCGCCATCGACACGGATCATCGGTGGCAGCCCGGCGGACAGGTGCAGGTCCGACGCGCCCTGCTTGGCGCTGAACGCCAGTAACTCAGTGATATCCATAGCGCTCCTCAATTCCAGTAGAATGCCGCGAACCTCACCGCTGGCGCTTCTTTATGTCCACGATAGCAGACAACATCGCTCAGGTTAGTTCGCGCATCCGCGCTGCGGAGCAGGCCGCCCAGCGTGCCGAACACAGTGTCAAACTGCTGGCCGTGAGCAAGACCAAACCCGTCCAGGCCCTGCGCGAAGCCTATGCCGCCGGCCTGCGGGACTTCGGCGAGAACTACCTGCAAGAAGCCTTGGGCAAACAGCTCGAACTGACCGACCTGCCCTTGATCTGGCACTTCATCGGCCCCATTCAATCGAACAAGACGCGTGCTATCGCCGAACATTTCGACTGGGTGCATTCCGTGGATCGCTTGAAAATCGCACAGCGCCTGTCCGAGCAACGCCCGGCCGACTTGCCAGCGCTGAACATCTGCATTCAGGTCAACGTCAGCGGTGAAGCCAGCAAATCCGGCTGTACCCCAGCGGACCTGCCCGCCCTGGCCAGCGCCATCAGTGCACTGCCCCGCTTGAAACTGCGCGGGTTGATGGCGATTCCCGAACCCACCGAAGACCGCGCCGCCCAGGATGCTGCCTTCGCCGCGGTCCAACGTCTGCAAGCCAGCCTGGCGCTGCCGCTGGACACCCTTTCCATGGGCATGAGCCACGACCTTGAGTCGGCCATTGCCCAGGGCGCCACCTGGGTGCGCATCGGTACAGCCCTGTTTGGTGCCCGCGACTACGGTCAATCCTGAAACATGGCCGACTCATCTCTTTATAAGGACCTGTCATGAGCAACACGCGTATTGCCTTCATCGGCGCCGGCAACATGGCCGCCAGCCTGATCGGCGGCCTGCGGGCCAAGGGCCTGGACGCTTCCCTGATCCGCGCCAGCGATCCGGGCGAAGAGACCCGCACCCGGGTGAGCAGCGAACACGGCATCGAAACCTTCGCCGACAACGCCCAGGCCATCGACGGCGCGGACGTCATCGTGCTGGCGGTCAAGCCGCAGGCGATGAAAACCGTCTGCGAAGCCCTGCGCCCAAGTCTCAAACCTCATCAATTGGTGGTGTCGATTGCCGCCGGCATCACGTGCGCCAGCATGAACAACTGGCTCGGCGAGCAGCCGATCGTACGTTGCATGCCCAATACCCCGGCACTGCTGCGCCAGGGCGTCAGCGGCCTGTTCGCCACGTCCCAAGTGTCCACCGCACAACGCCAGCAGGCCGAGGAGCTGCTGTCGGCTGTCGGCCTGGCACTGTGGCTGGACACCGAACAGCAACTGGACGCCGTCACCGCCGTCTCCGGCTCGGGCCCGGCGTACTTCTTCCTGCTGATCGAAGCCATGACCGCCGCCGGCGAGAAACTCGGCCTGCCCCGGGAAACCGCCGCTCAGCTGACCTTGCAGACAGCCCTCGGTGCCGCGCACATGGCGGTGTCCAGCGACGTCGATGCGGCCGAGCTGCGCCGCCGCGTGACCTCGCCGGCCGGCACCACCGACGCGGCCATCAAATCGTTCCAGGCCGGGGGCTTTGAAGCCCTGGTGGAAAAAGCACTCGGCGCCGCCGCGCACCGCTCGGCCGAAATGGCCGAACAACTGGGCCAATAAGGAGTCATTCATGATTGGATTGAACACTGCAGCGGTCTACGTGCTGCAAACCCTTGGCAGCCTGTACCTGCTGATCGTGCTGCTGCGCTTCGTGCTGCAACTGGTGCGCGCCAACTTCTACAACCCGCTGTGCCAGTTCATCGTTAAGGCCACCCAGCCGCTGCTCAAGCCGCTGCGTCGGATCATCCCCAGCCTGTTCGGCCTGGACATGTCGTCGCTGATCCTGGCGATCCTCGTGCAACTGGCGCTGATGGCCCTGACCCTGCTGCTGACCTACGGCACCATCGGCAACCCGCTGCAACTGCTGATCTGGTCGATCATTGGCGTGACCGCGCTGTTTCTGAAGATTTTTTTCTTCGCCCTGATCATCAGCGTGATCCTGTCGTGGGTCGCGCCGGGTAGCCATAATCCGGGCGCCGAACTGGTGAACCAGATCTGCGAGCCGGCCCTGGCGCCGTTCCGCCGCATCCTGCCGAACCTTGGCGGCCTGGATATTTCGCCGATCCTGGCGTTCATGGTGCTCAAGCTGATCGACATGCTGGTGATCAACAACCTGGCGGCGATGACCATGATGCCGAAAATCCTGCGCCTGCTGATCTGACCAGATGAGCTACTTTCGCTGGGACGGCGACGACCTGATCCTGGAGTGTCACCTGCAACCGGCAGCCCGCAGCGATGATTTCGCCGGGCTGCACGGTGACCGCCTGAAAATCCGCCTCACCGCCCCGCCGGTCGAGGGCAAGGCCAACGCGTACCTGATGGCGTTCCTGGCCAAGGCATTTGGCGTGTCCAAGAGCCAGGTCAGCCTGGTCAGCGGCGAATTGAACCGGCAGAAACGGGTGCGCATCCATTCGCCGAAGAAACTGCCGGAGTTGCCGGGCCTCGTCCGGCCAACCTGATCCGGCTTGGATCGGGGGCCTGGTTAACCCTGTGGCGAGGGAGCTTGCTCCCGCTAGGTGGCACCTGAGCTGCCGGAGGCTGCGATCTTTTGATCTTGATCTGTTGTGCGTTCGCTCACGACACAATTGCCTGGGGAAAGATCGCAGCCTCGTTGCACTCGACAGCTCCTACAGGGCCGCTTCGCGCCCCAGCGGGAGCAAGCTCCCTCACCACAAAAACAACGGCGGACAATCAGCGGCGCCTTTGCTTGCCGCCTGCCACAGCGGTCTTTAGACTTACGCCTCATTTCAACGCGAGCAGGGTCGATGCCAGCTGCCTTTCCCCCCGATTCCGTTGGTCTGGTGACGCCGCAAATGGCGCATTTCAGCGAGCCCCTGGCCCTGGCCTGCGGCCGTTCGTTGCCAGCCTATGACCTGATCTACGAAACCTACGGCACCCTCAATGCCACGGCGAGCAATGCCGTGCTGATTTGCCACGCCTTGTCGGGGCATCACCACGCCGCCGGCTACCACAGCATCGACGACCGCAAGCCCGGCTGGTGGGACAGCTGCATCGGCCCGGGCAAGCCCATCGACACCAGCAAATTCTTTGTGGTCAGCCTGAACAACCTGGGCGGCTGCAATGGCTCTACCGGCCCCAGCAGCCTCAACCCGGACACTGGCAAACCTTTCGGCGCCGATTTCCCGGTGCTGACCGTGGAAGACTGGGTCCATAGCCAGGCACGCCTGGCTGACCGACTCGGTATCGACCAGTGGGCAGCCGTGATCGGCGGCAGCCTGGGGGGCATGCAAGCCCTGCAGTGGACCATCACCTACCCGGACCGCGTGCGTCACTGCCTGGCAATCGCCTCGGCGCCCAAGCTGTCGGCGCAGAACATCGCCTTCAACGAAGTGGCGCGCCAAGCGATCCTCACCGACCCGGAATTCCATGGAGGTTCATTCCAGGAACACGGCGTGATCCCCAAGCGCGGGCTGATGCTGGCGCGGATGGTTGGTCACATCACCTACCTGTCCGACGACTCCATGGGCGAGAAATTCGGCCGAGGCCTCAAGAGCGAAAAGCTCAACTACGACTTCCACAGTGTCGAGTTCCAGGTCGAGAGCTACCTGCGTTATCAGGGTGAAGAGTTCTCCGGGCGTTTCGACGCCAACACGTACCTGTTGATGACCAAAGCACTGGACTACTTCGATCCGGCGGCGAACTTCGACGATAACCTGGCGAAAACCTTCGCCAATGCCACCGCCAAGTTCTGCGTGATGTCGTTCACCACCGACTGGCGTTTCTCCCCGGCGCGTTCACGGGAGCTGGTCGACGCGCTGATGGCCGCGCGCAAGGACGTCTGCTACCTGGAAATCGACGCGCCCCAGGGTCACGACGCCTTTTTGATCCCGATCCCGCGCTACCTGCAGGCGTTCGGCAACTACATGAACCGTATAACGCTGTGAGGACGCCATGAGAGCCGATCTGGACATCATCCAGGAATGGATCCCCGCCGGCAGCCGCGTGCTCGACCTGGGCTGCGGCAACGGTGAACTGCTGAGCTGGCTGCGAGACAACAAGCAGGTCAGCGGCTACGGCCTGGAAAACGACCCGGACAACATTGCCGAGTGCGTCGCCAAGGGCATCAACGTCATCGAGCAGGACCTGGACAAGGGCCTGGGCAACTTCGCCAGCAACAGCTTCGACATTGTGGTCATGACCCAGGCGCTGCAAGCGGTGCACTACCCGGACAAGATCCTCGACGAAATGCTGCGGGTCGGACGCCAGTGCATCATCACCTTCCCCAACTTCGGCCACTGGCGTTGCCGCTGGTACCTGGCGAGCAAGGGGCGCATGCCGGTTTCGGAGTTCTTGCCCTACACCTGGTACAACACGCCGAACATCCACTTCTGCACCTTTGAGGATTTCGAAGCGCTGTGCCGCGAGCGTGAAGCCAAGGTCATCGATCGCCTGGCCGTAGACCAACAGCACCGCCACGGGTGGGCCAGTAAGCTATGGCCTAATCTGTTAGGTGAGATAGGCATCTATCGGGTCAGCAGCCCAGGCCTTACCGATCATCAGGTCGCGGTGTAAGCCCCGGCCTTACCCAGGAGCACGACATGAAACGTCTAGCGTTATTTCTCTTCACCGCTTGCCTGAGCGTTGGCGCCATGGCCGCCGACGCTATCAAGAGCGAGCGCATGGAAAAATTCGGTGATATCACCGTGCACTACAACACGTTCAATTCCACCTTCCTGACCCCGGAAATCGCCAAGGGCGCCGAGCTGATTCGCAGCAAGCAACAGGGCGTGATCAATGTTTCGGTGATCAAGGATGGCAAACCTCTGATGGCCCAGGTCAGCGGCACGGTGAAAGACCTCACCAGCCAGAGCATCCCACTGCAATTCAAGCAGGTGACCGAGCAAGGCGCGATCTACTACATCGCCCAGTACCCGGTGCCCCAGCAGGAAACCCGCACCTTCGAGATCAAGGTGCAGACTGACGGCAAGATCAACACCATCAACTTCAACCAGGAACTGTTCCCGGGCCAATGATCAATTTCACCCAACTCGTACTGGCCAGCCACAACGCCGGCAAACTCAAGGAACTGCAAGCCATGCTCGGCGGGTCGGTGCAGTTGCGCTCGATTGGCGAGTTCAGCCAGGTGGAGCCGGAAGAGACCGGCCTGTCGTTTGTCGAGAACGCCATCCTCAAGGCCCGCAATGCCGCGCGCATCTCGGGCCTGCCAGCGCTGGCCGACGATTCCGGGCTGGCCGTGGACTTCCTGGGCGGCGCGCCGGGGATTTACTCGGCCCGCTACGCCGACGGCAAAGGTGACGCCGCGAACAACGCCAAGCTGCTCGACGTCCTCACGGACGTGCCCGAAGCCGAGCGCAGCGCGCAGTTCGTGTGCGTGCTGGCCCTGGTACGCCATGCTGATGATCCGTTGCCGATCCTCTGCGAAGGCCTGTGGCACGGGCGCATTCTCACCGAAGCCAGCGGCGAGCACGGTTTTGGCTATGACCCGTTGTTCTGGGTGCCGGAACGCAATTGCTCCAGCGCCGAGCTGGGCCCCGTGGAAAAGAACCAACTGAGCCACCGCGCCCGCGCCATGGCCCTGCTGCGTCAACGCCTGGGCCTGCAATGATCGATGACGCTCCCGCACCGCTGATTCATGGCGGTGTACAAACGCCCCGGGCGCCGCTGCCAGTGCTGCCGCCCCTGGCGCTGTACGTCCACATCCCATGGTGCGTGCGCAAATGCCCGTATTGCGACTTCAACTCCCACACCGCCAGCCCGCAGTTGCCGGAAGAGGAATATGTCGACGCTTTACTGGCCGACCTCGACCAGGATTTGCACGCGGTCTATGGTCGCCCGTTGAGCTCGATATTTTTCGGTGGCGGCACCCCAAGCCTGTTCAGCGCCCGGGCCCTGGGGCGGTTGCTCAAGGGGGTGGAAGCGCGGATACCGTTCGCCCAGGACATTGAAATCACCCTGGAAGCCAACCCCGGCACCTTCGAGCAAGAGAAATTCGTCGCTTACCGGGCCTTGGGCATCAATCGCCTGTCCATCGGTATCCAGAGCTTCCAGCAGGCCAAGCTCGAGGCCCTGGGCCGGATCCACAACGGCGACGAGGCGGTGCGCGCCGCAGGCATGGCCCGGCAGGCCGGTTTCGACAATTTCAACCTGGACCTGATGCACGGGCTGCCCGACCAGTCCCTGAAAGACGCCTTGAGCGACCTGCGCCAGGCCATCGCCTTGAAACCGACCCATTTGTCCTGGTACCAGCTGACGCTGGAGCCAAACACGGTGTTCTGGAACCAGCCGCCGACATTGCCGGAAGACGACACCCTGTGGGACATCCAGGAAGCCGGGCAAGCCTTGCTGGCCGAACACGGCTACGCCCAATACGAAGTTTCGGCCTACGCCCAACCCGGACGGGCGGCGCGACATAATCTCAATTACTGGAGCTTTGGCGACTTCATCGGCATCGGTGCCGGCGCCCACGGCAAGCTCAGCCATCCCGACGGGCGCATCGTGCGCACCTGGAAAACCCGCCTGCCCAAGGACTATCTCAACCCGGCCAAAAGCTTCCAGGCCGGCGAGAAGACCCTGGCCAACGAAGAGCTGCCGTTCGAGTTCCTGATGAATGCCCTGCGCCTGACCGCAGGCGTGGAGGCGCGGCTGTACCCGGAGCGCACCGGGCTACCCCTGCAAAGCCTGGCCGAAGGCCGGCGCGAGGCCGAACAAAGCGGGTTGTTGCAGGTCGAACCGACACGTCTGGCGGCCACCGAGCGCGGACAGCTGTTTCTCAACGACTTGCTGCAGACATTTTTGAGCTAATTACCCAAACAAGGAAATCGAATGGATCTGGTACTCGACCTGCTCGCCACCGTGTCCCGCTGGAGCCGCAGCAACCTGTCAGAAATCTCCCTGGCATTGGTAGGCTGCCTGCTGGTGCTGTTTGGCGCCGATATCAAGGGCTGGGTCGAACAACGCCTGGGCAGCATCGCCGGTGCCTTGCGCGTCCCGCTGATCGCCCTGCTGTGCATGATCGGCAGCGGTGCGGCACTGATCTACGCCACGCCGTGGGTCGTTCGGGGCTTGAGCCAGTTCAACAACTACAGCCTGGCGCCGGTGTTGTTGGTGGTGCTGGTGTTGATTGGAGTGGTGGCGGATCGGCGCTGAGCTTCAATACGCCACAAAACGAAATGTGGGAGCAAAGCTTGCTCGCGATGCAAACAACTCGGGGTTCAAGTGGCTACCGAGGCGCTGCTATCGCGGGCAAGCCTTGCTCCCACAGAAGCTCAGTGCCCACATTGAGTTCTGCGTGACGCTTAAGCCAACTTCTCGAACTTCAAATCCCAAACCCCATGCCCAAGGCGTTCGCCACGGCGTTCGAACTTGGTGATCGGCCGTTCGGCCGGGCGCGGTACGCACTTGCCATCTTCTGCAAGGTTGCGATAGCCCGGGGCGACGTTCATCACTTCCAGCATGTATTCGGCGTAGGGTTCCCAGTCGGTGGCCATGTGCAACACACCGCCGACCTTCAACTTGCTGCGCACCAACTCAGCGAACGACGCCTGGACGATACGGCGCTTGTGGTGGCGGCTTTTGTGCCAAGGGTCCGGGAAGAACAGCATCAGCCGATCGAGGCTGTTGTCGGCCACGCAGCGGTTGAGCACTTCGATGGCGTCGCAATCGTAGACCCGCAGGTTGCTCAGCCCTTGAGT
Source organism: Pseudomonas sp. RL_105y_Pfl2_101 (assembly GCF_963970585.1). Lineage (NCBI taxonomy): Bacteria > Pseudomonadati > Pseudomonadota > Gammaproteobacteria > Pseudomonadales > Pseudomonadaceae > Pseudomonas > Pseudomonas sp. RL_105y_Pfl2_101. The sequence goes on along the minus strand of NZ_CAXAPG010000005.1, from coordinate 259,306 downwards.
CAGCACGCCGTTGAGCAGCGCACCGACGCCGGGACGGTGGACTTCCACACCGATGAAATCCTGCTCCGGCGAAGCCGTGGCCATTTCCAGCAACGAATGGCCCATGCCGAAGCCGATTTCCAGAGAGCGCGGGGCCGAGCGGCCGAAGACCTGGTCAAAATCCACCGGCGCATCGGCCAGCGGCAGGACAAACAGCGGCGCACCCAGCTCCAGGCCGCGCTGCTGGCCTTCAGTCATGCGCCCGGCGCGCATCACAAAACTCTTGATGCGGCGGTGTTGGCGCTCTTCGCCTTCTTCCGGCAGGACCGGCGTGTCGTTCGATTCAGTCATCAATGGCTCTTACTTGATCAGACCATCCAGCGGCGAGGAGGCGCTGGCGTAAAGTTTTTTCGGCATGCGGCCGGCCAGGTACGCCAGGCGACCGGCGACGATGGCGTGCTTCATGGCTTCGGCCATCAGGATCGGCTGCTGGGCGTGGGCGATGGCCGAGTTCATCAGCACCGCTTCGCAACCCAGCTCCATGGCGATGGTGGCGTCGGAAGCGGTACCGACACCGGCATCCACCAACACCGGGATCTTGGCTTCTTCCAGGATGATCTGCAGGTTGTACGGGTTGCAGATCCCCAGGCCTGTGCCGATCAGACCGGCAAGCGGCATGACCGCGATGCAGCCGATTTGCGCCAATTGACGGGCGATGATCGGGTCATCGCTGGTGTAGACCATCACGTCGAAGCCTTCCTTGACCAGGGTTTCAGCGGCCTTGAGGGTTTCGATCACGTTGGGGAACAGGGTTTTCTGGTCCGCCAGCACTTCCAGCTTCACCAGGTTGTGGCCGTCGAGCAGCTCACGGGCCAGGCGGCAGGTGCGCACGGCCTCGATGGCGTCGAAGCAACCGGCGGTGTTCGGCAGGATGGTGTAGCGGTCCGGCGGCAGGATATCCAGCAGGTTCGGTTCGCCCGGATTCTGGCCGATGTTGGTCCGGCGCACGGCGACGGTCACGATTTCGGCGCCCGAGGCCTCGATGGCCAGGCGGGTTTCTTCCATGTCGCGATATTTGCCGGTGCCTACCAGCAAACGCGACTGGTAGGTACGACCGGCCAGAACGAAGGGCTTGTCGCTACGAACGATGCTCATGGGAAATCCTCTGTTGGGGTGAGGTTCTTGCGAAATGCTTATTAGCCAACTGCTGTGAAAACGTCGCGTGCGAAGGAAAGACAAGGCAAAAACTGGCAAAGAAGCGGAGTTTACGGGTTGTAAATGAGCATTCCGAGCCTGTTTTTAATGCAGTATTTGCGAGCGCAGCGGTTTTCACAGGATTGGGGTCAACCGCCGCCGATGGCGTGGACCACTTCGACGCTGTCGCCATCGTTCAGCGTGGTTTCGGCGTGCTGGCTGCGCGGGACGATATCCAGATTGAGTTCCACCGCGACGCGGCGTCCAGTGAGCTCCAGACGGTTCAGCAGGGCCGCAACGGTTTCACCGTCGGGCAGATCAAGGGGGTCGCCGTTCAACTGAATGCGCATGCCGGATGCCGCCATCATTTTTAGGGGCTGGCATTCTAGCCCGATCAGTCTGGGCGACCCAAGCCATTCGTCATGAAATGGACCGCCCGGTCAGCCCAGCCGCCGGGCGGCACGTCCAGACCAATCCCGAAACAACTCCAGGGTTCAAACGCTCGTCCAAGCCTCCTATATTCGTTGCCTCGTGTCGAACCGCAGCAAAACCTGATCGAACACGCGTGAGAGGAGCCTGTGCCCAGCCTTCATCCAAAGCCGAATATCCCCGCCATCGACGGCCTGCGCGCCGTTGCAGTCCTGAGCGTGATCGTCTTCCACGCCGACTTCCTGAGCGCCCTGCCCGGTGGGTTTACCGGCGTCGATATCTTCTTCGTCATCTCCGGCTACGTGATCAGCCGGTCGCTGTCCGCGCACGCCCACCTCAGCTTTCCAGCCTTCCTGATGGAGTTTTATCGCCGCCGGTGCCTGCGTATCGTCCCCGCACTGCTCTTGGTTCTTCTGGTTTGCAGCCTGCTTTCGACGATGTTCGTGCCCCAGGCCTGGCTCAGCATTCAGAATGACCGTACTGGGTTGGCCGCCTTCTTCGGCCTGAGCAATTTTGTGCTGGCCTGGAACACCGACACCTACTTCTCCCCGTCCACCCTGCTCAACCCCTATACCCACACCTGGACCTTGGCCGTGGAAGAGCAGTTCTACCTGGTCTTTCCATTCATCTGTTTCATCTGGTTGCGCTACCGACAATACAGCCGGCTCGCCTGGGCCCTGCTACCCCTGCTCACACTGGCATCGCTGGCGTTCAGCGCCCTGCAGACACGGGACAATCCACTCGAGGCGTTCTACCTGCTGCCCAGTCGATTCTGGGAACTGGCCGCTGGCGCGATCCTTTTCCAGTTGACGGCGACCGGACGCTTCACGCTGCATTCAACGGCCACAAGCCGGGCCGTGCTGCTCGCCGGCTTCGCGCTGGTCACCAGCGGACTGTTCCTCGCCGATAAAAACCAGTTCCCCTTCCCTTGGGCGCTGCTGACAGTTTGCGGCACCTTGCTGATCATCACCGCCCTGGCCCAGAAAACCGACGATCACTTCCTGCCCCTGCGCCTGCTGCAATCGGCGCCCGTCGTCTATATCGGCAGATTGTCCTACTCGCTGTATCTCTGGCACTGGCCGGTGCTGGTGTTCCTGCGCTGGACCACGGGCCTGGAGCAACTGACAGTACAGCTGGCCTACCCGCTGATCGTCATGGCGCTTGCCGCCGCGTCCTACCATTGGGTGGAGACACCCTTGCGCGACGGCCACTCGCTGTTCCAACGCCGCGCCTGGATCACGATTGCCTCTTGCCTGGCAGCCATCGGCCTGGGCTGGTCCGGCGCACGCTGGGTCAGCGAAAACCCCCAGGTCCTTTCACTGAGTCAGACCCGTGATACCTACACCTGGTTCTCCAGGCGACTGCCGCAACGCTCCGTCGACGAACCCGCCCAGAATCCGCCATTGCAGGGTCGCCAGCTGTTCGTGATCGGCGATTCGCATGCGGCCGCCTATCGCACCATGCTCAGCCTCGCCTCACGGCAACTCGGCTTCAGGGTTTGGGAATATGAACGCGGCGGCTGCACGGTGGTCAGCCTCATGGCGCCCGATCCGCAAGGTGCCTGCGCCCAGGCCCGGGAAAAGGCCCTGAGCGACATCGAGGCACGGGCAAAACCCGGTGACATTGTATTCCTCGCGTCGCGACGAATGCCGGAGCTGGCCGGACGCGACTGGGTTCGCAGCGAAGAGGATGCATTGGGGGAGGCCCTTTCCGAGCTGACGTCCGAACAGACTGAAGGCGCCCGGATCGCCGCCGAAGCGGTGCTGACACGCTTGATGGCCGCCAAGGTGCGAGTACTGATCAATGCGCCCATGCCCCTGTTCAAGGCGCCGCCCTATCGCTGCTCGGACTGGTTCAACCGGATGAATCCGATCTGCACCCCCGGATTCACCATCGCGCGGGAACACATCGAACAACTGCGCACGACGCAGATGACCCTGCTCGATCATTTGACCGGGCAGTATCCAATGCTGCTTGTCTGGGACCCTCTCCCTCTGCTGTGCCCAGGCGCGACCTGTTCAGCCTACGACGACGATAAACCACTCTTCCGCGATGCCGACCACCTGAGTGGGCACGGTAACCGCATCCTTGCGCCGTCCTTCACACAAACGCTGCTCAATGGCTGGAAGAACGCCAGCTGACCGCCACCATCAATTCAGGCGCCAGGCGGCAAGCCCCAGGCACACCCAGCCGATCAGGAACGCCACACCGCCCAACGGCGTAATGATGCCCAGCTTGCTGATGCCCGTGAGGGTCAGCAGGTACAGGCTGCCGGAGAACAACAGGATGCCGACCACAAATGAAACCCCGGCCCAGGTCACGATGCGACCGGGAATGTGCGTGGCCAGCAGCGCAACACCCAGCAACGCCAAGGTGTGCACCAGTTGGTAGGTAACGCCGGTGTGGAAAATCGCCAGGTATTCGGTGCTCAGGCGGCCTTTCAGGCCATGGGCGGCAAACGCCCCCAGCGCCACGCCCGTGAAGCCGAAAAAAGCAGCCAGCATCAAAAAGCTACGCAGCATGAGAACTCCAGTCAGACTCGGTGGACAGGGTCTGTATAATGGCCCGCTCGACGGGTTCGGCCAAGCCATCTCTATGCTGCGTTTATTATATCGACGACTCCTTAAAGCCCTGCTCTGGTTCGCCGTTGGCAGCGTTGTGCTCGTGCTGTTATTTCGGATGGTACCGCCGCCGTTCACGGCGCTGATGATCGAGCGCAAGGTTGAATCCTGGTTCGACGGCAAGCCCATCGACCTGCAACGCACCTGGCAGCCTTGGGACCAGATATCCGATAACCTGAAAGTCGCAGTGATCGCTGGCGAAGACCAGAAATTCCCCGAGCACTGGGGCTTCGACATCGGCGCGATCCAGGCCGCGTTCGCCCACAATGGACGTGGCGGTTCGATTCGCGGCGCCAGCACCCTCAGCCAGCAAGTGTCCAAGAACCTGTTCCTGTGGTCGGGGCGCAGCTGGCTGCGCAAGGGGCTGGAGGCCTGGTTCACCGCACTGATCGAAGTGTTCTGGCCCAAGCAGCGGATCCTCGAGGTGTACCTCAACAGCGTCGAGTGGGATGACGGTGTATTCGGGGCAGAAGCGGCAGCGCGACATCATTTTCGCGTAAGCGCCGACGCCTTGTCCCGGCAACAGGCCAGCCTGTTGGCGGCGGTGTTGCCCAACCCGCGGGTGCGGAGCGCCGGCCGGCCGAGCCCTTACGTACTGCGGCGGGCGAGTTGGATTCGCCAGCAGATGAGCCAGTTGGGGGGCGCCAGTTATTTGCTGGAACTCAACAATTCGCGGCGAGCGCCTTGGGCGCAATAACCAAGACACTGAAGACCCCTTGTGGGAGCCGGTTTGGCTTGCGAATGCGGCACACCAGATACATTGATGTGGACTGACACACCGCATTCGCGAGCAAGCCCGCTCCCACAGGTGGAGTGTCGGGTCCGAGAGTGAGCACAAACAAAAACGCCTCAATCATCACTGATTGAGGCGTTTTTATGACCGTTACCGCAGTCAGGCGGCGATCGACACCTTGAGCTTGTTCATCGCGCTCTTCTCAAGCTGGCGAATCCGCTCGGCCGACACGTTGTACTTCTGCGCCAGGTCGTGCAGCGTGGCTTTTTCCTCGGCCAGCCAGCGCTGGTAGAGAATGTCGCGACTGCGCTCGTCCAGCACTTCCAGTGCTTCGTGCAGGTTGGTGTTGGAGTTGTCGCTCCAGTCGGCGTCTTCCAGTTGACGCGCCGGGTCGTACCGGTGGTCTTCCAGGTAGTTGGCCGGCGATTGGAAAGCGCTGTCGTCGTCCGCTTCGGCGGCCGGGTCGAAGGCCATGTCATGGCCGGTCAGGCGGCTTTCCATCTCGCGCACTTCCCGAGGCTCTACGCCCAGGCTTTCGGCAACACGATGGACTTCTTCGTTGTTCAGCCAGGCCAGGCGTTTCTTCTGGCTGCGCAGATTGAAGAACAGCTTGCGCTGGGCCTTGGTGGTCGCGACTTTCACGATGCGCCAGTTGCGCAGGATGAACTCGTGGATTTCCGCCTTGATCCAGTGCACCGCAAACGACACCAGGCGCACGCCCATTTCCGGGTTGAAACGCTTGACCGCCTTCATCAGGCCGACGTTGCCTTCCTGGATCAGGTCAGCCTGGGCCAGCCCGTAGCCGGAATAGCTACGGGCGATATGTACGACAAAACGCAGGTGGGCGAGCACCATCTGCCGAGCCGCCTCAAGATCCTGCTCATAATAGAGACTCTCGGCCAGTTCACGCTCCTGCTCGGGGGTCAGCAATGGAATGCTGTTGACCGTGTGCACATAGGCCTCCAGGTTCGCACCCGGGACCAGAGCATAAGCAGGTTGCAAAGAAGTGGTCATACGAAAAAACCTCCAACTCACATAACTCGTGCAGTTCAGCACTGCGAAAATTGACCGAGAACCCTAAGACAAGTTCCCACAAAAACTGAAAGGTCAATACACGCAAAAAAACACTTATTTTGGCGCAAGCTCACGCAAGTGGCGTGCGACCGCAATCCATGCACCGATATAACCCAACAGCACCGCGCCAAGCAAGAGCGACAGACCGTCGGCGACTGGCACGCCGGCCAGCGAGAAATCACTGCCGTACAAACCGGCCAACCCTGTTACCGCATCGTCCAGCCAGTCCAGGCCGAACGCCAATACACCCCAGGACAGAATCCCGGCACCGAAGCCATACAGCGCGCCCATATAAAGAAAGGGCCTGCGTACATAACTGTCCGTACCGCCGACGAGTTTAATCACTTCTATCTCGGTGCGGCGGTTTTCAATATGAAGACGAATGGTATTGCCTATCACCAAAAGTAATGCAGAAACCAGCAGCACTGTCAGACCGAAGACAAACCGGTCGCCGAGCTTGAGGATCGCCGCAAGACGCTCGACCCAGACTAGATCAAGTTGCGCCTGCTGTACCTTCGGCAACTCGGAAAGTCTTTGTCTTAATGCTTCAAGGGTCGGCTTATCGACCTCATTCGGCGTCACCAGCACCACGCCAGGCAGCGGGTTTTCCGGCAGTTCCTTGAGGGCTTCGCCCAGGCCGGACTGCTGCTGGAATTCTTCCAGCGCCTGCTCGCGCCCAATGTATTCGGCATCGGCCACGCCCGGCATGGCCTTGATCTGCTCGCGCAACGCCTGGCCTTCGCCGGGGCTCGCGTCCATCTGCAGGTACAGGGATATCTGCGCCGCGCGCTGCCAGGAACCGCCCAGGCGCTCCACATTATTTAACAATAATGACAGCCCCATGGGCAGACTCAGGGCAACCGCCATCACCATGCAGGTAAAGAAGCTGCCGATGGGTTGCTTGCCCAGGCGCCGCAGGCTGTCCAGCAGGCTGGCGCGATGGCTTTCGATCCAGGCGCTCAGCAGCGTAGCGAAGTCCGGGCCGTCGTCATCGTCGCGTTTTTTCTTTTTCGGCTGCGGATCGGAGGCCTTCGGGGCCACGCGTTCGGCCACTTTCGGGCTGCGAGTAGCACTCATACGCCAGCCTCCCCGTCACCGATCAGGCGTCCACGCTGCAACGTGAGCATGCGGTGACGCATGCGCGCGATCAAGGCCAGGTCGTGACTGGCAATCAGCACACTGGTGCCCAAGCGGTTGATGTCTTCGAATACGCCCATGATTTCCGCCGCCAGACGCGGGTCGAGGTTACCGGTGGGTTCGTCCGCCAGCAGCAAGGCCGGGCGATGGACGATGGCGCGGGCAATGCCGACGCGCTGTTGCTGACCGGTGGACAGGTCGCCCGGATACAGGTCGGTCTTGTCCGACAGGGCCACACGCTCCAGGGCCGAGTCCACGCGCTTGACGATCTCGGCCTTGGACAACCCGAGTATCTGCAAAGGCAACGCCACGTTGTTGAACACCGTGCGATCGAACAGCAACTGGTGATTCTGGAACACCACGCCGATCTGCCGCCGCAGGTAGGGGATCTGGGTATTGCTGATGGTGCTCAGGTCCTGGCCGGCCAGCAGCAGTTTGCCGGTGGAGGGCCGCTCCATCGCCAACAGCAGGCGCAGCAAGGTACTTTTACCGGCGCCGGAATGGCCGGTGACAAACAGAAACTCGCCCCGACGGACCCGAAAGCTCAGCTCATGCAAGCCGACGTGACCGTTCGGATAGCGTTTACCGACCTGTTCGAAACGAATCATGAATGCTCCCGTTCGGCAAACAGTGCCTGGACAAAGGGCTCGGCTTCAAAAGTGCGCAGGTCGTCGATGCCTTCACCCACGCCGATATAGCGAATGGGCAGGCCGAACTGCTTGGCCAGGGCGAAAATCACCCCGCCCTTGGCGGTACCGTCGAGCTTGGTCAGGGCCAGCCCGGTCAGTTCGACGGTCTGGTTGAATTGCTTGGCCTGGTTGATGGCGTTCTGGCCGGTACCGGCGTCCAGCACCAGCAGCACTTCGTGGGGAGCGTCGGCGTCGAGCTTGCCGATCACCCGGCGCACCTTCTTCAATTCTTCCATCAGGTTGTCTTTGGTGTGCAGGCGACCGGCCGTGTCGGCGATCAACACATCGATGCCACGCGCCTTGGCAGCCTGCACAGCATCGAAGATCACCGAAGCGGAATCGGCACCGGTGTGCTGGGCAATCACTGGGATCTTGTTACGTTCACCCCACACTTGCAGTTGTTCGACCGCGGCGGCGCGGAAGGTGTCACCCGCCGCCAGCATGACTTTCTTGCCTTCGAGTTGCAGCTTCTTGGCCAGCTTGCCAATGGTGGTGGTCTTGCCAGCGCCGTTGACGCCGACGACCAGGATCACGAACGGTTTGTTCTGCGAGGCAATCACCAGCGGTTTTTCCACCGGCTTGAGCAGGCTGGTCAGCTCGCCTTGCAGGGATTTGTACAGTGCATCGGCGTCGGTCAGCTGCTTGCGCGCGACCTTCTGGGTCAGGCTCTGGATGATCACCGAGGTGGCCTCGACACCGACGTCGGCGGTCAACAGGCGGGTCTCGATGTCTTCCAGCAATTCGTCGTCGATGACTTTCTTGCCCAGGAACAGGCTGGCCATGCCTTCGCCAATGCTGGCGCTGGTCTTGGACAGACCTTGCTTGAGGCGGGCGAAGAAGCCGACCTTGTTTTCCTCGGCGCTGCGAACGGGCTCGACGGGGGCGCTGGCTTCCAACAGGGCCGGTGCCGGCTCGGGTGCGGCAGGCGCAACGGCGACCGGCGGCTCAATGACCGCGTCGACGACGGGGGCCTCGACAACCTGCGTCGGCGCTGGAATCGGCGGGGTGATATGGGGCGTCGTGTCCTCGACCAGCGCGACCGGCTCTTCCGCCACCGGCAAGCTCAACCAGGGGGTTTGTTCGACGGGCGGGGTCAGCGGCGGCTCGGCCACCGGCTCAGCAACGGGCTCAGGCTCGACCGGTTGCAGCACCGGCTCGGCAATCGGCAGGACGATGGGCGTGGTTTCTTCGACCACGGCCTCGGCGGCGGGCTCCGGCTGTGGCTGTTCGACGACGGTTTCCTGCTGCTTCTTGCGCAGCCATCCGAACAGGCCTTTCTTCTCGCCAGCCGCAGCTGGGGTCTTCTTGTCGTCGTTGGAACCAAACATGGAGGACGGCTATCTCACGGTAGCGAAGCGCCACAAGGGCGCCTCGGTGATAAATATTCAATGCTGAACAGACTGCGTTTCATCCAGCTTGTTCACGCGCAACATTTTGTCGAGGCGTCCCAAGGACACCCCAAAGTCGATTTTTTCGAAGGACTGGTACGGCATCATCGGCGAAAACGCCGGGATCAACGAAAAAACCCGACGCTTCTCCGGGGAACCCAGACAACCCCGGGCCGATAAAAGGCCCGATAGGCGTGGCCGCCAGTAAAACGGACCGTTATCCTAGCACCCTCTCGCCCGCCGACGCTAAGACCTAGCGGGCAACCCAACAGGTTTAAACACGAATGAATGCTCTTGCCCGCCGCGCCGCAGGCCTGCTGCTCAGCACAGTTTGTCTGCCCTTTTCAGCCTTGGCTGCCGACCCACAACCCACCCACGAATTTACCCTCGACAATGGCCTCAAGGTCGTCGTGCGCGAAGACCATCGTGCGCCGGTGGTGGTCTCCCAGGTCTGGTACAAGGTTGGCTCCAGCTACGAAACGCCAGGCCAGACCGGTTTATCCCACGCCCTTGAGCACATGATGTTCAAGGGCAGTGAAAAAGTCGGTCCCGGCGAAGCGTCGCTGATCCTGCGCGACCTCGGTGCCGAAGAGAACGCCTTCACCAGCGATGACTTCACCGCCTATTACCAGGTACTGGCCCGCGACCGCCTGGGCGTGGCCTTCGAACTGGAAGCCGACCGCATGGCCAGCCTGCGCCTGCCGCCAGAGGAGTTCAGCCGCGAGATCGAGGTGATCAAGGAAGAGCGCCGCATGCGCACCGACGACAAGCCCATGTCCAAGGCCTACGAGCGCTTCAAGGCCATGGCTTACCCGGCCAGCGGCTACCATACGCCGACCATCGGCTGGATGGCCGACCTGGACCGGATGAGCGTCGAGGATCTGCGTCACTGGTACGAATCCTGGTACACCCCGAACAACGCGACCCTGGTGGTGGTCGGCGACGTGACGCCGGACGAGGTCAAATCCCTGGCCCAGCGCTATTTCGGCCCGATTGCCCGACGCGCGGTGCCGGTCGCGAAAATCCCCTTGGAGCTGGCCGAGCCCGGCGAGCGCCAGATCACCCTGCATGTGCAGACCCAACTGCCCAGCGTGATGCTGGCCTTCAATGTGCCCAGCATCGCCACCGCGACCGACAAGGCTTCGGTCAACGCACTGCGGCTGATCTCGGCCCTGTTGGACGGCGGCTACAGCGGCCGGATCCCGACCCAGCTGGAACGCGGCGAAGAGTTGGTGTCCGGCGGTTCGTCGAACTACGACGCCTTCACCCGCGGCGACACGCTGTTCACGCTGTCGGCAACGCCCAACACGCAGAAACACAAAACCATCGCCCAAGCCGAAGCCGGTCTGTGGCGCTTGCTTGAACAGTTGAAAACCACCGCGCCGACTGCCGAAGAGCTGGAACGCGTACGCGCCCAGGTCATCGCCGGCCTGGTCTATGAGCGCGACTCGATTACCAGCCAGGCCACCGCCATTGGCCAGTTGGAGACCGTCGGTTTGTCCTGGAAGCTGATGGACACCGAACTTGCTGAATTGCAAAGCGTGACCCCGCAAGATATCCAGAAGGCAGCCCAGCTGTATTTCACCCGCTCGCGCCTGAGCATTGCGCATGTCCTGCCCGAGGAGAAAGCTCATGAGTGAGCGCAAATCACGGCGCCCGCTGCTGATCGGCCTGGCGCTCATCACCCTGGCCGGCTCCCTGGCGTTCTATCTGTCGCCGACCACCGACGTCACCGCCAGTCAGGCGCTGGATAACGCCAAGTCCGGCAACAAGCTGCAATCGTTGGCGGAACTGGACGGTAAGGCCCCCAGCCGGCGCCAGCTCGACGTGCAGACCTGGAAAACCGCTGACGGCGCCAAGGTGTTGTTCGTCGAAGCCCGGGAGTTGCCAATGTTCGACCTGCGCCTGACCTTCGCCGCCGGCAGCAGCCAGGACGGCGACGCTCCCGGCCTCGCGCTGCTGACCAACGCCATGCTCAACGAAGGCGTGGCCGGCAAGGACGTCAGCGCCATTGCCCAAGGCTTCGAAAGCCTCGGTGCAGACTTCGGCAACGGCGCCTACCGGGACATGGCCGTGGCGTCGCTGCGCAGCCTCAGCGCAGCCGCCAAACGTGAGCCGGCGTTGAAGCTGTTCGCCGAAGTTGTCGGCAAACCGACCTTCCCTGCCGACTCCTTTGCCCGCATCAAGAACCAGATGCTCGCCGGTTTCGAATACCAGAAACAGAACCCAGGCAAACTGGCCGGCCTGGAACTGATGAAGCGCCTGTATGGCGATCATCCTTATGCCCACTCCAGCGACGGCACTGCCGACAGCATTCCACCGATCACCCTGGCCCAGGCCCGAGCTTTCCACGCCAAGGCCTACGCCGCCGGCAACGCAGTGATTGCGCTGGTGGGGGATTTGTCCCGCGCCGAAGCCGAAGCGGTGGCCAACCAGGTATCCGCCGCGCTGCCCAAAGGCCCAGCCCTGGCGAAAACGCCGCCACCGGTGGAGCCCAAAGCGAGTATCGGCCACATCGAATTCCCATCCAAACAGACCAACCTGATGCTCGCGCAACTGGGCATCGACCGCGACGATCCGGACTATGCCGCCGTGTCCCTGGGCAACCAGATCCTCGGCGGTGGCGGCTTCGGCACACGGCTGATGACCGAGGTGCGGGAAAAGCGCGGCCTGACCTACGGCGTGTACTCCGGTTTCACGGCGATGCAAGCCCGCGGCCCGTTCATGATCAACCTGCAGACCCGTGCACAGATGAGCGAAGGCACCTTGAAACTGGTGCAGGACGTGTTCGCCGACTACCTCAAGAACGGTCCCACCCAGAAAGAACTCGATGACGCCAAGCGTGAGTTGGCCGGCAGTTTCCCGCTGTCCACCGCCAGCAATGCCGACATCGTCGGCCAACTCGGCGCCATGGGTTTCTATGACTTGCCGCTGAGCTACCTGGAGGACTTCATGCGTCAGTCCCAGGAACTGACGGTCGAGCAGGTCAAGGCTGCGCTGAACAAGCACCTGAGCACCGACAAAATGGTCATCGTCACCGCCGGCCCAAGCGTGCCGCAAAAACCGCTGCCGCCCCCCACTGACAAACCTGCCGAGCAGCCGCTCGGGGTTCCGGAGCACTAATGGCCCGCCCATCGAATTCCAGCAAGAAACCCGTGCACAATGGTGTGAACCAGTTGCGCATCATCGGCGGCGAATGGCGCAGCCGACGCCTGAGCTTCCCGGATGCCCCGGGCCTGCGCCCCACTCCCGATCGCGTGCGCGAAACCCTGTTCAACTGGCTCGCACCCTACGTGGCGGGTGCCCGGGTGCTCGATCCGTTCGCCGGCAGCGGCGCGCTGTTTCTCGAGGCCCTGTCCCGTGGCGCCGCCATGGGGCAGGCGCTGGACGCCAGCAACCTGGCGGTCTCCAATCTGAAAGAACACTTGGGCACCCTGCGCTGCACCGTCGGCCAGGTGCAAACCGCCGACGCACTGCGCTACCTGGACAGCCAGCCGGCGACGCCTTTCGACCTGGTGTTCCTCGACCCACCTTTCAACCAGAACCTGTTGCCGACGGTCTGCGCCTTGCTCGAGGATCGTCAGTGGCTGGCCGAGGATGCCTGGGTCTACACTGAAAGCGAGACTGCCCCGTCCACCCTGGGCTTGCCGGGCAATTGGCGCTTGCATCGCGAGCAGAAATCCGGACGGGTGTATTACGCGTTGTGGCAGCGTTCGGCAAAGGACATTGACTGAACGGCTGACCAGTGCATCGAGAATAATAATGATGTCCGCCGCATCCGAACGTTTCGTCCCCGCCCCGGGCCTTGGCAACCCGCATTTGCAAACCTTATGGGGCCCGTTGTGGCGTCAGGCCACACACCTTGAGCGCCAGCGCGAACGCTTGTGGCTCGAAGACGGTGATTTTCTAGACCTTGACTGGCATGGCCCCCACAGCGCCAAGGCGCCATTGGTGCTGGTGCTGCACGGCCTGACCGGCTCTTCCAACTCGCCTTACGTGGCTGGGCTGCAACAGGCCCTTGGTCACCAGGGTTGGGCCAGTGCGGCCCTGAACTGGCGTGGCTGCTCGGGTGAGCCGAACCTGTTGCCCCGCAGCTACCACTCGGGCGTCAGCGAAGACCTGGCCGCCGCCATCACCCACTTGCGCGCCCGACGGCCTTTGGCGCCGCTGTTTGCGGTGGGTTATTCACTGGGCGGCAATGTGCTGCTCAAGCACCTGGGGGAAACCGGCCGCGACAGCCAGTTGCAAGGGGCAGTGGCGGTGTCGGTGCCGTTTCGCCTCGACCAGTGTGCCGATCGCATCGGCCAGGGATTCTCCAGGTTCTACCAGGCGCATTTCATGCGCAAGCTCGTGGCCTATGTGCGCAACAAGCAACGCCAGTTCCAGCACGACGGACGCCAAGAAGGCCTGGCGACCCTGGCGGCGCTTGGCCCGTTGGAAAACATGCGCACCTTCTGGGACTTTGACGGCCGGGTGACGGCGCCGCTGCACGGGTTCTCCGATGCCGCGGATTATTACCGCCGTGCCTCCAGCCGTTATTTCATGGCAGGCATCAGCACGCCGACCCTGGTCATCCAGGCTGCCGACGATCCTTTTGTGTTTCCTCACAGCCTGCCAGAACCGGGCGAATTATCCCCCTCGACCCGGATTGAACTGCACGCCCAGGGCGGGCATGTGGGGTTTGTCGACGGAACCCTGCGGTGCCCGGGGTATTACCTGGAGCGGCGGATTCCCGGTTGGCTGGCCAGCCTGGGGCCCGGCTGAGCGTGATGGTTCATGACCAACACACCCCCCCTGTGTGGGCTTGCTCGCGAAAGCGGTGGGTCGGCGACATTGAAGTTGACTGACACACCGTCTTCGCGAGCAAGCCGGCACACATTGGTTCCGAGTGTTTGTTATTCGCCCTTCGCCACGCCCCGCTGGGGATCATTGATCCACTCACTCCACGAGCCGGCGTACAGCCGCCCCAACGGATAGCCTGCCAGGCACAAGGCAAACAGGTTATGACACGCCGTCACACCGGAGCCGCAATAGGCCACCAGGTCGGCGGGCGAGCGCTCGCCCAGTTTTTCGGCGAAGCGCTGCTTGAGCTGGTCGGCCGGCAAGAAGCGGCCATCGGCGCCCAGGTTGTCGCTGAACGCCGCGCACTGGGCGCCCGGAATATGCCCGGCCACTGGGTCGATCGGCTCGACTTCACCTTTGAAACGCGGCAACGCTCGGGCATCCAGCAGGGTCATGTCCGATTGGCCGAGGCGTTGTTGCAGCGCTTGGGCGCTGAGCACCAAGCTCGCATCCGGTGCCCCGCTGAAGGTCCCGCGACTGTTCTGCGGCGGATCCAGGCTCAAGGGCAAGCCGGCGGCATGCCAGGCCTTGAGTCCACCGTCGAGGATGTACACGCCATCGCGCTTGCCCAGCCAGGCCAGCAACCACCAGGCCCGCGCGGCATAGGCGCCGGGACCGTCGTCGTACAGCACAACATCGCTGTCGTTATCGATCCCCCAGGCCTTGAGGCGCTCGATCAACGCCTCGGGCTCCGGCAGCGGATGACGCCCGGTCACACCTTTGGTCACCGCCCCGCTCAGGTCGCGCTCAAGGTCCGCGAACGATGCGCCGGCGATGTGGCCCTCGGCATAACTGCGCTGACCGTAATCCGGGTCTTCCAGGGCAAAACGGCAATCGAGGATGACCACCCCGGGCTGTGCCCGCCGCTCTTCGAGGGCTTGAGGGCTGATGAGTTGCGCAATGGGCATGGTGAACTCCTGTGGCTAAGTCGGGGGTCGGTCCTACTGCCCTTCCTCCAGGGTCTGGGCCAGGGGGACGTAATACTCTTTGAACAATGCATCCACCTCTTCGCGGGCCTGATCGGTCACAAAACCGGCCTCCAACACCAGTACCTGATACACGCCACGCTTGATGGCCTGCTCGCTCAGGTGGCTGAAGTTTTCCCGCGTGGTGCACAGGAACCGCACCCAGGACGTGAGGATGATCCAGGCATTGAGCGTCAGGGACTCGATCTGCACCCGGTCCATCTTCAGGATGCCGGCGGCAACAAAGCCCTCATAAATAGCAGTGCCATGAATCAGGCTGCGCTGGGAAAAACGTCGATAGCGCGCCGCAAGGTCCGGATCGCTGTCGAGCAGATGCTCCAGGTCCCGGTGCAGAAAACGGTAGCGCCACATGGCCGCCAACAGCTCCTGCAAATAGAAGCGCTTATCCTCCACCGTAGCCGCACGGCCCTGGGGCGGGCGCAAGAAGCTGTCCACCAGGTTTTCATACTCACTGAACAACACGGCGATGATCGCCTGCTTGTTGGGGAAGTGGTAATAGAGGTTGCCTGGGGACATGTCCATGTGGGCGGCAATGTGGTTGGTGCTGACGCTGCGCTCGCCTTGCTGGTTGAACAGCTCGAGGCTGTTTTGCACGATGCGCTCGCTGGTTTTCATTCGTGGGGCCATGGTTTGGGCTTTAATTCGACGAAGGCATTGATCGGCATCTTACGACCTATCGGTCACAGGAAAAACCCATCGCCGTTACGGATGCCATTGACTTTATAGAGTATAAGCTCTAAAAAAACACCCACTCTAATAATGTCCGGTGCCCGACGATGCCTGCCGACGTTGCCTATCTGCACGAGTCTCAACAACAACTGAACGAGCTGCGGTCGCTCTTCGATGCTCAGCGCCAGGCCTACGCCGTCCATCCGATGCCACCGGCCGAACAACGCCGACAATGGCTCAAGGCACTGCGCGAGGTATTGAGCAACGAACGACAAGCCTTGATCGACGCCATCAGCCAGGATTTCAGCCACCGCAGCGGCGACGAAACACTGCTGGCCGAGTTGATGCCGAGCCTGCACGGTATCCATTATGCCAGCCGACATCTCCAGGGCTGGATGAAACCCTCCCGGCGCAAGGTGGGCATGGCCTTCCAGCCGGCATCGGCCAAAGTGGTGTACCAACCGTTGGGCGTGGTCGGGGTCATCGTGCCGTGGAACTACCCGTTGTTCCTGGCCATCGGGCCGCTGACGGGAGCGCTGGCGGCGGGCAACCGGGTGATGCTCAAGCTCAGCGAAGCGACACCGGCCACCGGCCTGCTGCTCAAGCAACTGCTGGCCCGGGTCTTTCCCCAGGACCTGGTGTGCGTGGTGCTTGGCGAGGCGGAGGTCGGCATGGCGTTTTCCAAGCTGCCCTTCGATCACTTGCTGTTCACCGGCGCCACCAGCATCGGCAGACATGTCATGCGTGCCGCTGCCGAAAACCTGACCCCGGTCACTCTTGAGCTGGGTGGAAAGTCGCCGGCCATCGTGTCGACCGATGTGCCGCTCAAGGACGCCGCCGAACGCATCGCTTTCGGCAAGAGCCTGAATGCCGGGCAAACCTGTGTCGCCCCGGACTACGTGCTGGTACCGCAGAACCGCGTCGGAGAGTTCGTGGAGGCCTATCGCGAGGCGATTCGCGGGTTTTATCCGACCCTGACGGACAACCCGGACTACACCGCCGTGATCAACGAACGACAGCTGTCGCGGCTCAACGGCTACATCAGCGACGCCACCAGCAAGGGCGCGTTGCTGATCGCGTTGTTCGAGCACGGCCAAGGCCGTCGCATGGCCCATAGCCTGCTGCTCAACGTCAACGATGAGATGACCGTCATGCAGGACGAGATCTTCGGCCCGTTATTGCCCATCGTGCCCTATGAGCATCTGGACCAGGCGTTTGCCTACATCAATCAGCGACCCCGCCCCCTGGCGCTCTACTACTTTGGCTACAACAAGGCCGAACAGAATCGCGTGCTCCACGAAACCCATTCCGGCGGCGTCTGCTTGAACGACACGCTGCTGCACGTCGCCCAGGATGACTTGCCGTTTGGCGGCATCGGGCCCTCGGGAATGGGGCATTACCACGGGCATGAGGGCTTCCTGACCTTCAGCAAGGCCAAGGGCGTGCTGACCAAACAGCGGTTCAACGCAGCGAAGCTGATTTACCCCCCTTACGGCAAACCTTTGCAGAAACTGATCCAGAAGCTGTTTGTCCGCTGACACGTCTCTTCCCGGGTAATCACAATAATGAACCCAAGCCTCACCGATACACCCGCGCTGTCCCGGCGCGGCCTGCTGAAGTTCGGCCTCGGCGCCAGCGCCTTCCTGGCCACCGTCGGTGTGGGCGCCAGCCTGAGCGGTTGCTCGCCAAGCCAAGCGGCCAACGGCCTGGCGGCCCTGCGCGACAGCGACCTGCCATTTTTACGCAGCGTCATCCCTGTGATGCTCGACGGCGCAGTGGCCGTCGGACAGATCCCCGCCGCCACCGACGCGACCCTGCAAAGCCTGGACAGCAGCCTGGCCCACCTGTCCCCCGCCATGCTCAAGCTCACGCGTCAGCTGTTCGACGTGCTCACGCTGGGCATTACCCGCGGGCCACTGACCGGCGTCTGGGGCTCGTGGGAAAACGCCAACGCCGATGACATCTGCCAGTTCCTCGGACGGTGGGAAAACAGTTCGCTGGACCTGCTGCGACAAGGCCATAGCTCGTTGCTGCAACTGGTGATGATGGCCTGGTACAACCGGCCCGAGGCCTGGGCGCATTGCGGGTATCCAGGGCCGCCAACGGTCTGAAAACCAAGTTAAACCCAGTGGGAGCGAGCAGGCTCGCTCCCACTGGGTTCCTCTTCATCGACATAACAATAAGAGAGTCCTGAACATGCCCGTACCCGATCCCTTCCGCGAAGGCCTGGCCCGCGGCTGGACCACCTACAACGGCGCGCAACTGACCCAGGACCTGACCTTGGAAGCGGACGTGGCCATCGTCGGCAGCGGTGCTGGCGGCGGCACCACGGCAGAAATTCTCAGCGCTGCTGGCTACCGCGTGTTGCTGATCGAGGAAGGTCCGCTCAAGACCAGTCATGACTTCACGCTGCTCGAAGACCAAGCCTATAGCAGCCTGTATCAGGAAGGCCTCGGGCGCATGAGCAAGGACGGCGCCATCACCATTCTCCAGGGCCGGGCTGTCGGTGGCACGACGCTGATCAATTGGACCTCCAGCTTCCGCACGCCCGACCAGACCCTCGACCACTGGGCCGCCGAGCACAACGTCAAGGGACACGGCCGCGCTGAAATGGCCCCCTGGTTTGCGCAGATGGAACAACGCCTGGGCGTGGCGCCGTGGTTGATTCCGCCCAATGCCAACAACGATGTGATCCGCAAAGGTTGTGAACAATTGGGCTATGCCTGGCACGTCATCCCGCGCAACGTACGCGGCTGCTGGAACCTGGGCTATTGCGGCATGGGCTGCCCGACCAACGCCAAGCAGTCGATGCTGGTCACCACCATCCCGGCCACACTGGACAAGGGCGGAGCGCTGCTTTACCTGGCGCGGGCCGAGCGTCTGACGATCAAAAACGATGCCGTCATCGGCCTCGAGTGCCACGCCATGGACGAACGTTGCGTGGCGCCGACCGGGCGGCGCATCACCGTCCAGGCGCGGCATTACGTGCTGGCGGGCGGCGGCATCAATAGCCCCGGATTGCTGCTGCACTCCGATGCGCCAGACCCGCATGAACGCGTGGGCAAGCGCACCTTCCTGCACTTGGTGAACATGTCCGCCGGGCAGTTCGACGAGGTCATCAACCCGTTCTACGGCGCACCGCAATCGATTTACTCCGATCACTTCCAATGGCAGGACGGAACCACCGGCAAAATGTCCTACAAGCTCGAGGTCCCGCCCTTGCACCCGGCCCTGGCCGCGACGCTATTGGGCGGGTTCGGCCCCGAGAACGCTTTGCACATGTCCCGGCTGCCCCATACCCACGCCATGCTGGCGCTGTTGCGCGACGGTTTTCATCCAGACAGCCCCGGCGGCAGCGTCCAATTGCGCAGCGACGGCACGCCCGTGCTCGATTATCCCGTGACTCCGTATGCCTGGGATGGCTTGCGCCGGGCCTTCCACAGCATGGCCGAGATCCAGTTTGCTGGCGGCGCCAAGGCGGTCATGCCCTTGCACAGCGATGCCCGCTACGTAAAGACTCTGGCTGAAGCCCGCACACTGATCGACGGACTTGACCTGGCTTTGTACCGCACACGCCTGGGCAGCGCCCACGTGATGGGCGGTTGCGCCATGGGTGAAGACCCAAAAACCGCCGTCGCCGACAGCCTTGGCCGCCATCACCAACTGGGCAACCTGTCGATCCATGACGGCTCGCTGTTCCCCACCAGCATCGGCGCCAACCCGCAATTATCGGTGTACGGGCTGACCGCGCAATTGGCGACAGCCCTGGCCGAACGCCTGAAAAACCCATGAATAGCCGGATTATTCGCACCGTCTATAGTGCTTTCTTACGCAACAGCCGACTTGGCCGACCGAGAAGGCTGCGATACCATCCGACTCCCCAACGGACTCCCGCCAGGACGACGCGATGAACCGAGTGTTGTACCCAGGTACCTTCGACCCTATTACCAAGGGCCATGGCGATCTGGTCGAACGCGCCGCGCGCCTGTTCGACCATGTGATCATTGCCGTTGCCGCCAGCCCGAAGAAAAACCCGCTGTTCCCGCTGGAACAACGTGTGGAACTGGCCCGCGAGGTCACCAAGCACCTGCCCAACGTGGAAGTGGTCGGTTTCTCGACGCTTTTGGCGCACTTTGCCAAGGAAAAGAACGCCAATGTGTTCCTGCGCGGCCTGCGGGCGGTCTCGGACTTCGAGTACGAGTTCCAATTGGCCAACATGAACCGCCAATTGGCACCGGACGTCGAGAGCCTGTTCCTGACGCCGTCGGAGCGTTATTCCTTCATTTCCTCGACCCTGGTACGGGAAATCGCCGCCTTGGGCGGTGATATCACCCAGTTCGTCCACCCGGCCGTGGCCGATGCGCTGACCCTGCGCTTCAAGAAATAACCTGCGGACTGCGACTCGCTTCGCAGCCCGGCGCAGCGCAGTCCATCGCGCCCGCGTGCACTGCGCTCGCCAATGCGGCACAATTGCGCCCATACGTTTTCAGATGCCCGGGCCCAACGCCCCGGCAGGAGCCTGCATGTCCCTGATCATCACCGACGACTGCATCAATTGCGACGTCTGCGAACCCGAATGCCCGAACGAGGCCATTTCCCAAGGCGAAGAGATCTACGTCATCGACCCGAACTTGTGCACCCAGTGCGTCGGCCATTACGACGAACCCCAGTGCCAGCAGGTCTGCCCGGTGGATTGCATCCCTCTGGACGAGGCTCATCCGGAAACTGAAGAACAGCTGATGGCGAAATATCGCAAGATTACTGGCAAGGCTTGAGCCAGGTGCTTTTGTAGCGTCTTTGCCGGCCTCTTCGCGAGCAAGCCCGCTCCCACAAGAATCGACCGTGTTCACCTTGTGGGAGCGGGCTTGCTCGCGAAGAGGCCCTCAGCCACCACCCAGATGTAACTATTGACCTTCACTCCTGCCGCTCAAACCCCTCCCCAATACACCCCAGGCACCGCACAAACGTGGCCTTCGCCGGGTCCACCACCAGCGCCTTGCCCGCATCGCCTACCCCGCCGCCCAGCGCGGTAAAGGGCAACGACACCACGAATGCTCCGGCGCCAATCACTGTGGCGGCGAGCAGCAGCGGACGGGCAATCAGCAGATCGCCGATCATGGCGAAGGCCGGTGGGTTCTGGATGGTGTAGCGCGGATCGCCGCTGCCGTCGCTTGCCAGGGCAGGCAAACCGACACTCAGCAGGAGCGCTAGAACGACAGGTCGAAGCAGTTTCATCGGGCGATCCTTCAGCTAAATCGGTATGACTACTGACTATAGACCGTAGGACCGATCAGCTCTGGCAGCGCGGACACCAGACGCTCGCACGCTGGCCCAGGCGGATTTCCCGCAGACCCGTGCCACACACTTTGCACAGCTCCCCGCCCCGGCCGTAGACGAACAGTTCCTGCTGGAAATAGCCGGGCTGGCCATCCCCGCCGATAAAGTCCCGCAGCGTGGTGCCACCGCGCTCGATGGCATGGACGAGGATGCGCTTGATCTCGATCGCCAGCTTCAGGTAACGCGCCCGGGAAATGCCTCCGGCGGCCCGGCGCGGGTCGATCCCGGCGGCGAACAGGGCCTCGGTCGCGTAGATATTGCCCACCCCCACCACCACCGCGTTGTCCATGATGAACGGCTTGACCGCCATGGACCGCCCTCGCGAAAGCTGGAACAACCGTTCGCCATCGAACAGGTCGGTCAACGGCTCGGGACCAAGGCGAATCAACAGCTCGTGATTGAACGGGTCCAGGCTCCAGAGCATCGCACCAAACCGTCGAGGGTCGGTGTAGCGCAAAGCCAGGCCGGACTCCAGCTCGATGTCCACGTGCTCGTGCTTGGCGGCAGGCATGCCGACCTCCACCAAGCGCAGATTGCCGGACATGCCCAGGTGGCTGATCAACGTGCCGACCTCGGCATTGATCAACAGGTACTTGGCCCGCCGATCCACTTGCACGATGCGCTGGCCCGAAAGCCGCACGTCGAGATCTTCCGGGATCGGCCAGCGCAGGCGGCGGTCGCGGACCACCACGCGACTGACCCGCTGGCCTTCAAGGTGAGGCGCGATTCCGCGACGGGTGGTTTCGACTTCAGGCAGTTCTGGCATGAGGCTCTCGAGTCAGGCGAAGCACCGCACTCAACGATTGGCGAGGTCGCGAATTTCCTGTTTCTGGGTCTGGAAGTCGTATTCCGACAAACCGATGTAATCGAGCACAAGCCTGCCGACGCAATTCCACTCGTGGTCTTCGGTCTGATTGCCGAGCACCCGGTGGGACGCACAGATGTTCTCGGACATTTTCAGGATCGCCAGCAGGTTCTTCAGCGGGCTGTTGTTGCGTGAAGACTCGTCGCTGAAGATCGCCAGGGCATTGTGGTGGTTGGCGATGGCCTGGCTGACGTGATCCGGCAGGCGCCAGGATTTGGAGGTGTAGTAACCGACCACGGCATGGTTGGTGTTGAACACGCGGTTCTCGGTGTCCACCACCCGACACTCGGCGCTGGCATTGGCATAGGCCTCTTCCAGCACGCCCATGTAGTTGGGGAACTGCTTGAGCATCAACGGCACGCCGCAGTCGTGGAACAACCCCAGCGCATAGGCTTCGTCACCGTTCTCCAGGCCGACGCGCTTGGCCAGGGTCAGGCAGGTCATCGCCACATCCTGGGCGGTATCCCAGAAGCGGTTCAGAGTGACGATGGCGTCGTCGTGCAGCTCGCCCTTGATCGACTGCGCATTGATCAGGTTGATGATCGAACGGCTGCCCAGCAGGTTCACCGCGCGCTGGATCGAGGTGATCTTGTTGCGCAGGCCGTAGTACGGCGAGTTGACGATCTTGAGCAAGGCCCCGGAGAGACCAGGATCTTGGGAGATCAGCTTGGCGATGGTCTCCAGGTCCGGGTCGGGCATGTACTGCTCCATCTGCAGGTCCACCATGATCTGCGGCTGGGGTGGCACGCTGATGCCTTGCAAGGACTGTTGGATCTGTTCGGCGGAAAGCTCTTTGGACATGAGTACACACTCCGGGTCAGGCGCAGATTCTAACCCTTAAAGATGGATCCGATACACCGCCGGGTAGATCGACGGAACTTTCCTTCAGGCATCGGCTTCGGACTTTACAGGGCCGACAGTCAAGCCTGCATAAAGGCTTGAGTCGGCAGCCCAGCCACTCAGCTTGAGGAGATTTTTCATGCCCGGCTCCCTGAACAACAAACGTGTCGCCATCCTCGTGACCGACGGTTTTGAACAGGCCGAACTGACCGCCCCCCAACAGGCCCTGGAACAGGCCGGCGTCAAGGTGGACATCGTTTCGGCCCGCGAAGGCCAGGTCAAAGGTTGGAACCATGACCAGCCGGCCGACGACTTCCGGATCGACCTGACGTTCAAGGCCGCCAATGTCGAGCAGTACGACGCCGTGGTGCTGCCCGGTGGCGTGCAGAACTCCGACACCATCCGCATCGACGCCGATGCCCAGAAACTGGTCAAGGGCTTCGAGGCGGCGGGCAAGACCATTGCGGTGATTTGCCATGGTGGCTGGCTGCTGGTGTCGAGCGGGCTGGTCAAGGGCAAGACCATGACCAGCTACAAAAGCCTCAAGGATGACCTGGTCAACGCCGGCGCGAACTGGGTCGATAAGGAAGTGGTCAAGGACGGCACGTTGATCAGCAGCCGCCAGCCCGACGACATCCCGGCGTTCAACCGCGAGTTGATCAGCGCGTTGTCCGCCTGAGCCTGCTGCGCTCTGTAGGAGCTGGCGAAGCCTGCGACCTTTTGATCTTGATCTTGATCTTTCGCTTACGATTCAAGTGTCTGGGGCAAGATCGCAGCCTCGTTTCACTCGACAGCTCCTACATAGCTTCTACATAGCTTCTACGGCTAAGCGAGTGTGCTTGCTCACCGCATGTCCACCGCAAGCCCCGCCAGGGTTGCAACACGGTATACTCCCGCTCTTTTTTCCGGAGCGACGTCATGTCCCTGCCTAGCCTGCGCCTCAAAGCCAATGCCGACCGTCGCCTGCGCGCCGGCCACCTGTGGGTCTACAGTAACGAAATCGACGTAGCCGCCACCCCGCTGCACGGCTTCAAGGCCGGCGACCAGGCCATCCTCGAAGCCGCCGGCGGCAAGCCGCTGGGCATCGTTGCGATGAGCCCCAACAACCTGATCTGCGCCCGGCTGCTGTCCCGTGACGTGAAGCTGGCGCTGGACAAGTCCCTGCTGGTGCATCGCCTCAACGTGGCGCTGTCCCTGCGCGAGCGGCTGTTCGACAAGCCGTTCTATCGCCTGGTCTACGGTGACTCCGACCTGTTGCCAGGCCTGGTGGTCGACCGTTTCGGCGACATCCTGGTGGTGCAGATCGCCTCTGCCACCATGGAAGCCCACAAGGACGACGTGATCGCGGCCCTGACCCAGGTGCTCAAGCCCAGCGGCATCCTGTTCAAGAACGACTCCGCGGCCCGTGACGCCGAAGGCCTGAACCGCTACGTCGAGACCGTGTTCGGCCTGGTGCCGGAATGGGTCGCCCTGGAAGAGAACGGCGTGAAGTTCGAAGCGCCGGTCATGCAAGGCCAGAAAACCGGCTGGTTCTACGACCACCGCATGAACCGCGCACGCCTGGCCCCGTACGCCAAGGGCAAGCGCGTACTGGACCTGTTCAGCTATATCGGTGGCTGGGGCGTGCAAGCCGCGGCGTTCGGCGCCAGTGAAGTGTTCTGCGTCGATGCCTCGGCCTTCGCCCTCGACGGTGTCGAGCGCAACGCCGCGTTGAACGGCCTCGCCGAGAAGCTGACCTGCATCGAAGGCGACGTGTTCGAGGCCCTGAAGGAACTCAAGGCCAGCGAAGAACGTTTCGACGTGATCGTGGCCGACCCACCCGCTTTCATCAAACGCAAGAAAGACCTGAAAAACGGTGAAGGCGCCTATCGCCGTCTCAATGAGCAGGCCATGCGCCTGCTCAGCAAGGACGGCATCCTGGTCAGCGCGTCGTGCTCGATGCACCTGCCCGAAGACGATCTGCAAAACATCCTGCTGACCAGCGCCCGCCACCTGGACCGCAACATTCAACTGCTCGAACGTGGCGGCCAGGGGCCAGACCATCCGGTACACCCGGCCATTGCCGAAACCCGCTACATCAAGAGCATCACCTGCCGGTTGTTGCCCAACAGCTGAGGCCGGGCGGGGCCAGGGCCATAGCGCTGCGCCCCGCACACTCGAATTGCATTCCGATCGCAGCCTTGGCTGCGATTTTTTTGCGCGCAGGAATAAGGCCCCAGCGCAAAAAGTTAACAAGTAGCAAACGTCTGTAGGAGCCTCCCCACGCAATTACCAGAGCCTTCCTACTCAATCTCCCCCGCGTCTGGCAGGCATGACGTATTAGGATTGAAAGCGACCCTCAGGTACGCCTTGGAACTGTTCGATGACTGATCCGCAAAACCACCTGACCGCACGCAAACCTGCCACCATCGCCCTATTGCTGACCCTGACATTGCTCGGCGTCTTTCCAATCGATGTCGTGCTGCCTTCGTTCCCCGCCCTGTCCGAGCACTTTGAACGTCCATCCTCGGACATTGCCCTGTCTGTCAGCCTCTACGCGGTGGGGATCGCCCTTTCGCAACTGCTGGTCGGCCCACTCTCCGACACCATGGGGCGAAAGAACCTGCTGTTGATCGGGATCATCGTTGCAGCCATCGGCGCAACAGGTTGCGTGCTCACCGACGGTTACGGGGCGTTTCTGTTCTTCCGTATCGTCCAAGCCTTGGGATGCGGTTGTTTGGTGCTGTCCCAGGCGCTGATCCAAGACCTGTTCACTGGCCGGGAACAGCAGCAACTGCGGATATTCCTGGTCACCTGCGGAGGGGTTTTCATTTCCGTTTCGCCCCTGGCCGGCACCGGGCTGCAAAGTTGGATGGGCTGGCGTGGCAGCTTTCTGGTGTTCATTGCCCTGGCAATGGGGGCATTCGTAAGCACCTGTCATTTACTTGAACGCTGCGCGGCAGACCGCCAACCCAGGGGGCTGGGTTTCATCGCAGCCTATCGAAAGGTCTGCCGTGACTTCAGCTTCATGGCCTATTGGCTGACCTCGGCGCTGGCTTTTTCCTGCCATTTCTCGTTCATTGTCATTTCGCCATTGGTCTTGATCGACCAGTTGCACCTCTCGCCCGAGGCTTTTTCACTGGCGCTGCTGGGCTATGGCTTGGCCTACATTGGCGGGGGAGCGGTGGCGACCGTGTTGAGCAATCGCATCGACTCGCAGACACAAATCAACATCGGCCTGGGCCTGATTCTCTCGGCGGGGGGCCTGATGCTGGGGCTCTCCAGCCACCTGGGCTTGTCGGTTACCACCTTGCTGCTGCCCATGATCGTGTGCACCACCGGAACCACCATTGCCCGCGCAGCCGCCCACACCCAAGCCATGAATAGATTTCCCGAGCAAGCCGGCACATCGGCCTCGGCCGGTAGCGTGCTGATCTTCATCGTTGGCGGGCTGACCAGTGCCGCGATTAGCCTCACCCCGCTGGATTTGCAAGTCACCCTGGCCCTCTGCCTGGTCCTGCTCAGCCTGTTGGGACTGGCACTCAATGCCCTGGTCCGGCATCGCTACAGGGGGCTGCTGACCGGCTGACCCCTGCCAGTCGTCATCCCACGCACGACATTGGCGCCCGATCAGCGCTTTGCGTCATTTCATCCTGGCGCCAGCGGTGTAGAATCGCGACATTCATCGCCATTCATCCCCGGCGGGTTTATGAGCTCATGCTGAGGCGCGCAGCGATCCTGCAAAGTCATCAGCCACGTCCGGACACACGGCCAAACCCGGGTGTTCCAGACGTCGACAGAAGCTCACTTCCCCATTGATACCTGATAAGTACCTGATTTAGCCGCCCGGAGTGCTCCATGCCTGATTACCGCTCGAAAACATCCACCCATGGCCGCAACATGGCCGGCGCCCGTGCCTTGTGGCGCGCCACGGGGATGAAGGATGACGACTTCAAGAAGCCGATCATCGCCATTGCCAACTCCTTCACCCAGTTCGTACCGGGCCACGTCCACCTCAAGGACCTCGGCCAGCTGGTTGCCCGGGAAATCGAGCGCGTCGGCGGCGTGGCCAAGGAATTCAACACCATCGCCGTGGACGACGGCATCGCCATGGGTCACGACGGCATGCTCTATTCGCTGCCGAGCCGCGAGATCATCGCCGACTCCGTCGAATACATGGTCAACGCCCATTGCGCCGACGCCATCGTATGCATTTCCAACTGCGACAAGATCACCCCGGGCATGCTCATGGCCGCCCTGCGCCTGAACATCCCGGTGATCTTCGTCTCCGGCGGCCCGATGGAAGCCGGCAAGACCAAGCTCGCCAGCCACGGTCTCGACCTGGTCGACGCCATGGTCATCGCCGCCGACTCCAGCGCCTCTGACGAGAAGGTCGCCGAGTACGAGCGCAGCGCCTGCCCGACCTGCGGTTCGTGCTCCGGCATGTTCACCGCCAACTCGATGAACTGCCTGACCGAAGCCCTGGGCCTCGCGCTGCCGGGCAACGGTTCGACCCTGGCCACCCACAGCGATCGCGAACAGCTGTTCCTGCAGGCTGGTCGGACCATCGTCGAGCTGTGCAAGCGCTACTACGGTGAAAACGACGAGTCGGTGTTGCCGCGCAACATCGCCAACTTCAAGGCGTTCGAAAACGCCATGACCCTGGACATCGCCATGGGCGGTTCCACCAACACCATCCTGCACTTGCTGGCCGCTGCCCAGGAAGCCGAGATCGATTTCGACCTGCGCGACATCGACCGCCTGTCCCGTCACGTGCCGCAACTGTGCAAGGTCGCGCCGAACATCCAGAAGTACCACATGGAAGACGTGCACCGCGCCGGCGGGATCTTCAGTATCCTCGGTTCCCTGGCCCGTGGCGGCCTGTTGCACACCGACCTGCCGACCGTACACAGCAAGACCATGGCCGAAGGCATCGCCAAGTGGGACATCACCCAGACCACCGACGAGGCCGTGCACCACTTCTTCAAGGCCGGCCCGGCGGGCATCCCGACGCAAACTGCGTTCAGCCAGTCGACCCGTTGGGAAACCCTGGACGACGACCGTGAAAACGGCTGCATCCGCAGCGTCGAGCACGCGTATTCCAAGGAAGGTGGCCTGGCCGTGCTGTATGGCAACATCGCCCTGGATGGCTGCGTGGTGAAAACCGCCGGCGTCGACGAGTCGATCCATGTGTTCGAAGGCAACGCGAAGATTTTCGAAAGCCAGGACAGTGCCGTGCGCGGCATCCTCGCTGACGAAGTGAAGGCCGGTGACATCGTGATCATTCGCTACGAAGGTCCGAAAGGCGGCCCGGGCATGCAGGAAATGCTCTACCCAACCTCCTACCTGAAGTCCAAAGGACTGGGCAAAGCCTGCGCCTTGCTGACCGATGGCCGGTTCTCCGGCGGCACCTCGGGCCTGTCCATCGGCCACGCTTCGCCGGAGGCTGCGGCTGGCGGCGCCATCGGCCTGGTACGGGACGGCGACAAGGTCCTGATCGACATTCCGAACCGCTCGATCAACCTGTTGATCAGCGACGAAGAATTGGCCGGGCGCCGCCTCGAACAGGACAACAAGGGCTGGAAACCGGTGGAAGTGCGTCCACGCAAAGTCACCACGGCCCTCAAGGCCTACGCCCTGCTCGCCACCAGTGCCGACAAGGGCGCGGTGCGTAACAAGGCAATGCTCGACGGTTTGTAAGCATCAATAGCCGTAGTAAAAATGCCCTGGAGCTGCCGCAGGCTGCGATCTTTTCCGTACCGCTTGGATTTCAAGCGAAAGATCAAAAGATCGCAGGCTTCGCCAGCGCCTACTGGATGTCTTGCGGCTTGACGATCACCCAATTCTTGTCCGCCGTCACCGACAGTCCTTCCTTGGCCTGGGCGGCAGCGTGCTTGGCCATCATGCCGTTAATCTGGGTCATGTATTTGTCCTTGCGGTTGATCCACAGGTGGATACCGCCCTTGGCCACGTCCACATCGTGGAACAGCATATAGCCGTCACTGCTCGGCGTGTCACCGGCCACTAGCACCGGTTTTTTCCATTGATCGATGTACGTCAGGATCGCTGAGTGCTTGCCGGCCATCCAGGTCGCCGGGGTCCACAGGTAAGGCGTGTACTCCAGGCCAAGGTTGGCCTTCTCGTCATATTTACCCGCCGTGATTTGCTTGCGAGCAGTGGTCAGCTCGCCGGTCTTGCGGTCCTTGAGCAGCGTGGTCACGCCGATCACGTTCTGCGGCTTGAGGTTGTAGCCATACTTCGGATCCGAGGCGACCATGCGTACCAGCTCTTCGGAAGCGGCGGTCATGACATAGACCTCGATGCCGTTTTCCATCAGCTTGTTGTACAGCTCGGTCTGGCCGGTGAAGATTTTCGGCGGATTGACGTTGTAGTTGACCACTTTGTCGCCGTCGTAATACGTGGTCGGCACTGGTTTGCCGGACGCCATCAACTCGTCGACGTAGCCCTTGAGTTCCTTGAGGGTAAAGCCGGAAAACACCTGAGCCACCCACGGGTAGCAGACCATGTCGTCCACTTCGCATAGGCGGTAGTAGTAGCTGAACAGGCTTTCCTTGTGATCGGCGGTGTCCTTGAACGGCATCAGCTTCAAGGACGGGTCCAGGGTTTCCCGGGTGATGAGGCCCTTGTTCTCCATGAACGGCAGCAACGACTCTTCCAGATCGTTGCGGTAGCTGGTGTTGTCCATGTCGAACACCGCGTAGTTACCCTTGTTAGCGTTGGCCGCGATCATCGCCTCCAGGGCCTTGGCTTGTTCCACCGGCCAGTGTTTGAGGTCGGTGGCGAGTGCCTGGCCAGCGAGACCAAGACTCAAGGCGACAGCGAAAAAACGAGGTACAAACTTCATCGGCATTTCTCCCGGGTGCAAAAAACTCGACGCTAGCAAATGCTCGTGACAGCTCTCACCTGTCCACGACCGCTTGCGTCTTCATAGCGCCAGCGACATATCCGTAAACGTCACCGCCATGCTCCATAAACGACAATATACATACACCTTTCGTATTAATGCATTAGTTATCAGGCTATTAGGCTCCCCGGTTCGCAGTCGCGGCTTCAGGCGACTGGCACCCGCCTTATCGAAGATTTGTTGCGCTGTGGGCGCTGGTGGCGATCGTGATCGTAGTTCGGCCGGGGTGGCCGGGGTCGGTGCTGGCGCGACGTTCGCCGGGGTGGCCGGGGTCGGTGCTGGCGCGACGTTCGCCGCGCTGATCGTGCTGCCGGCCATGGGCTTGCCGGTCTCGCTGGTCGCCTTAACTTGGTGGCGCCTGGTAGATCGCCTTCGCGAGCAAACCGGCTCCCACAGTCGACCGATTTTCCCTGATAGAACTCGGTTAACTGTGGGAGCGGGCTTGCTCGCGAAGCTTTTGCTTTAGAGCTTTTCCCACACCTCAAAGCTGTAGGCCGGCTTGTCCCCTTCGGCCGGATTCGGCTGGCTCGAGACCAGCGTCCACAGGCTCGCATCAAATGCCGGGAACCACGCATCCCCTTCCGGGCTCAGCGCCACGCGGGTCAGGTACAGTCGATCCGCCTGCTCCAGGGCCTGGGCGTACAGTTGGGCGCCGCCGATCAGCATCAACTCGTCGACACCCTGTTCCAGCGCCCACGCCTCGGCCCGCGCCACCGCGGCCTCCAGGGTGGAGAATACTTGCGCGCCCTCCAGCACCAGACCCGGCTGACGGCTGACCACGATGTTCAGGCGTCCCGGCAGCGCTCGACCGAGGGAATCCCAGGTCTTGCGCCCCATGATGATCGGCTTGCCCAAGGTGGTGGCCTTGAAGTATTTGAAATCCCCCGGCAGGTGCCAGGGCATGCTGTTGTCGACGCCAATCACACGGTTTTCACCGAGGGCTGCGATCAGGCTTAAAGGGAGAGTTTTGTTCATGGCCGCGAGGATACCAGAGGCCCGGCGTACCCCGACAGGCGTCACAGCGGTTATGCTCAACCCTCATTCGAGCAACGGAAACCCCCGTGACAGCACTGCAGAACCTCTGGTTGACCGAGACGATACGCCTGCGTGAAGAACACGCCGGCCCGCTCGAAGACCAGCAAGCCAATCGCCTGGCCCGTGTGGCCGGCGGCGACTTAGCCACGCGCATCCACCACCGCGCCCGCTGCCTGGCCGAGCGCGATGGCCTCACCGAGGCCCTGCGCCATTGGCTGCAAGGGGCACGACTGGCGCTGATCGCATTGGCGCTGCTCGCCGTCATCAGCGGCGCCGGCCTGGGCTTTGCCGCACTCGGCGACGGGCAGGCACCGGTCAATGTGTTCTGGGCCTTGGGCAGTCTGTTGGGGCTGAACCTGATCCTGCTCATCGGCTGGGCCTTGGGCCTGATATTCGCTGGCGAGCAAGGTGCCACGCTGGGACGCCTGTGGCTGTGGCTCAGCGAAAAACTCGCCCGCGACGCCAAGGCCGCCCAACTGGCGCCAGCCCTGCTGCTGTTGCTGCAACGGCACAAACTCAATCGCTGGGCCCTCGGCGTGCTGGTCAATGGCCTGTGGCTGCTGGCGATGCTCAGCGCGCTGGTCATCGTCCTGCTGCTGATGGCGACCCGGCGCTATGGCTTCGTCTGGGAAACCACTCTTCTTGGCAGCGAGACCTTCGTCGCCATGACCCAGGCCCTCGGCACACTGCCCGCGCTGCTGGGCTTCAGCGTGCCGACGGTGGAAATGATCCGCGCCAGTGGCGATGCCGCCCTGAACATTGAGAGCGCCCGCCAGGCCTGGGCTGCCTGGCTGGTCGGTGTGCTGCTGGTCTATGGCCTGTTGCCGCGTGTGTGCCTGGCACTGCTGTGCCTGTGGCGCTGGCGGCGCGGCCGCACCACGCTGCGCCTGGACTTGAACCTGCCGGGCTACGCCCAATTGCGTGAACGGCTGATGCCCAGCAGCGAGCGACTGGGCGTCAACGACGCCGCCCCCGCGCAATTGCATTCCATCGAAAATGCTGTCAGTGCCCTGAACAGCGACGGTGCGCTGCTGGTGGCAATCGAGTTGGACGATCGAACCTGGCCGCCCAAGCTGCCCGAAACCGTGAAAAGCGCCGGCGTTCTCGACAGCCGCGAGTCTCGCCACAAACTCCTCGAACAGCTGTCACGCTTTCCGCCGGCACGACTGGCAATTGCCTGCGACCCACGCCGTTCACCGGACCGCGGCAGCCTGGCACTGATCGCCGAGCTGGCCCGCAGCGCCAGCGCCACCCGCGTCTGGCTGTTGCAGGCGCCGCCCGGTGAGGCGCTGGACGCCGAGCGCCTGGGCGACTGGCACACCGCGCTGCAACAGTTGCAGTTGCCCTTCGCCGACTGCATGCCCTTGAACTGGCTGGAGACCGGCCATGACTGAGCCCATGAAGCCGCTGAGACTGGCGGTGGTCGGCCACACCAATGTGGGCAAGACCTCGCTGCTGCGTACCTTGACCCGCGACGTCGGCTTCGGCGAGGTGTCCCATCGCCCGAGCACCACCCGGCATGTCGAGGGTGCGCGCCTGTCGGTAGACGGCGAAGCGCTGCTGGAACTGTACGACACGCCGGGCCTGGAGGACGCCATCGCCCTGCTCGATTACCTCGAGCGCCTGGAGCGCCCAGGCGAACGCCTGGACGGCCCGGCACGCCTGGCCCGCTTCCTCGAGGGCAGCGAAGCACGGCAACGCTTCGAACAGGAAGCCAAAGTGCTGCGACAACTGCTCGCCAGCGACGCCGGGCTATATGTGATCGATGCCCGGGAGCCGGTGCTGGCCAAGTACCGCGATGAGTTGGAAGTCCTCGCCAGTTGTGGCAAGCCGCTGCTGCCGGTGTTGAATTTCGTCAGCAGCACCCACCATCGCGAGCCCGACTGGCGCGAAGCCCTGGCGCGATTGGGGCTGCACGCCCTGGTGCGCTTTGACAGCGTTGCCCCACCCGAGGACGGCGAGCGGCGCCTGTATGAGAGCCTCGCGCTGTTGCTGGAAAGCGCCCGTGGGCAACTGGAACGCCTGGTCACCGACCAACAGGCCCAACGCCTGGCCCGCCAGCAGAGCGCGGCGCGTTTGATCGCCGAACTGCTGATCGACTGCGCCGCCTGCCGACGCAGCGTCGCCAGCGACGCCGAACTGGAACGCCAGGCCATTACTGAGCTGCGCAACGCGGTGCGTCAGCGCGAACAGCGTTGTGTCGAGGCCCTGCTCAAGCTCTATGCTTTCCGTCTCCAGGACGCCGCCGCCAGCGACCTGCCACTGCTCGACGGGCGTTGGGGCGACGACCTGTTCAACCCCGAGACCCTCAAGCAACTGGGCGTACGCGTCGGTGGCGGAATCGCGGCGGGTGCGGCGGCCGGGGCCGGCGTGGATTTGCTGGTGGGCGGCCTGACCCTTGGCGCCGCCGCCCTGGCCGGGGCCATTGTCGGCGGCACCCTGCAAACCGCCCGCAGCTATGGCAACCGGCTGATGGGCAAGCTCAAGGGGCAACGGGAATTGACGGTGGACGACAGCGTGCTGCGCCTGTTGGCCCTGCGCCAACGCCAACTGCTGCAAGCCCTCAACCAGCGCGGCCATGCGGCGATGGACAGCATCCGCATCGCCACGCCCCAGGACCAGACTTGGCGCGAAGGCAAGCTGCCCGAAGTCTTGAACAAGGCGCGGGCGCATCCGCAATGGTCATCCCTGAATGCTCAACCGCGATTGAGCCAGGCCGAGCGTCAGGAGCAGATTGAGCAGTTGGCCGCGCAGCTATAGCCCTGTCGCAAGCGATTTTGTGGGAGCAAGGCTTGCCCGCGATGAAATCGATGCGGTCTTTCAGAGACCCAGGCGCCTGTATCGCGGGCAGCCTTGCTCCCACAGAGAGTCCCTGCCGCAGAGCGCGACGCGGCTCAAGGTTATTCGTTGTTCAAGGCCTGGAGAGCCGCCGCCGCTTCAGGCAACTCCAGCTCACTGAACACCTTCACGCCATGCCGCTTGAGCAACGCCGCCGTCACGCCTGCGCCACTGACCTTCACACCGCTAAACGTTCCGTCATAGGTCAGCACATTGCCGCACGACGGGCTGTTGGCCTTGAGCACGGCGATACGGATGTCGTGTTCACGCACCCGCTCCAATGCTTGATACGCGCCTGACAGGAACTGCGCGCTCACATCCTCGCCGTCGGTGGTGATGACCCGTGCCTGGCCGTCGAGCACTTGCCCGCCCTGCCCACCCGGAATCTCCGCCGCCGCCCGAGGCGTAGGCAAGCCGCCGGCGACTTCCGGGCACAGCGGCACGATCCGGCCCTCGTCGAGCCACTGCTGAAGTTGATCGAACGGCCCGCTGGCACCGCCGTCGTAACGCACGCGATGCCCGAGCAGGCAGCGACTGACCAGGATCTTTTCCATCTCAGAACAACTCGTTGCCACGACGGCGGAACCAACCGGTTAAGGACAGGCGATCACGCATGGCCGGCAGTACTTCATGGGGAATGTCCCCCGACAGGAACACCACCAGGCAACCGCCGATGGGCTCCACGTCCTGTTCCAGGTTTTCGTCCAGGTACATGCGCAACTGGCCGCCGTGTTCCGGCAACCAATCGTCGTTGAGGTAGAGCACCGCCGACACCATGCGTCGGTCGTCATCGCGGAAGCGGTCGACGTGCCTGAGGTAGAACGCGCCGGGTGGATAGAGGGCAAAGTGACTTTCGAAGTCTTCCAGGCCCAGGAACAGCCCGCGATTCATCGCCTCGCGCAGGCTGTCCATCAGCGCCAGGTAATGATCGCAGGCTTGCGCCTGGCCGGGTTCGATCCACTGGATGTGATCACCCCGAATCCCTTCGCGGATCTCCGAGAATGGTCCACGTCCAACCGCTGCCGGGGCCAGTTCGCCCTCGGCTGCACGCTGGCGGCATTCGGCCGCCAGGGCGCGAGTCAGCGCATCCGGCAGGAAGAGGTTCTGCTGCGACCAGCCACGCTCGGCCAGGTCGTCGACGATACGTAACAGCAGCGGGTGATCAGAAGGTATTTGCATGGCGCGCATAGTATGCCTGTGCCTGCAAAACCGACAGCGCCACGCAGCGGGTTCGCTGCGTCAGTTTGCTGCGTCAAATTGCACCGCCGTATGAACTTGATACGAATTCTCGACAAGACCCCACACCCCACGGAGAATAGTCGGCTGCTGACAGGAGCCCCTATGCGTCGTTTGCTTTTCTCACTGTTGATGTTCTGCGTTTTGCCCACCTGGGCAGACAGCTACGACCAGTTGTACAAGGTCGCCGGCTGGCCGGGACAGCGGGCGCATTTCAATGACGCCTTGAGCGCCGCTCAGCAGCGCTATCAGAGCAGCCTGCCGTCGGCGGTGTTCCAGGCCCTGGTGAACAACAGCAATCAACGTTTCGCCCCCCAGGCCATGGACCAGCGGGCCGAGGCGCAAATGCGCAGCAACCTTCGAGACCCGAACCCGGCCCTGGCCTTTTTCCAGTCGCCCCTGGGCCGCAAGGTCGTCGCGGCCGAGCTGCTGGCGACCCGGCGTGATCAATTGGCAAAAAACGCCAAGGGCCTGCCGAAGATGCCAGCCAGCGACAACCGCCTGTTGATCATCGGCCACCTGGCCCAGGCCCTGCCCGCCCGCGAGGCCGGCGCCGAAGTCAGCCTGGCGATCGCCGGCGTGGCGGCCGACAGCCTGAGTTCGATGATCCCGGGACTCTTGGGCGCCGGCCAGGCCCAAGGCATGTTGAATGGCCAACGCCAACGGTTAATGGAACAGATCGGCGCAGACCTGAACAACACCCTGCTGTACGTCTACCGTGACCTGACCGATACCGAGCTGGAGGAGTTCGCCACCTTCGCCGAATCGACCGAGGGCCAGGCTTATTATCAAGCGGCCCTGGCGGCGATTCGGGCGGGATTGGCGGTGGGGCAGAGTCTCGGGCAGTAGTTCTTCAGTATCCCTGAGACCGCTATCGCGAGCAGGCTCGCTCCCACAGGGTATTTGGATGAACTCAGGTTTTGTGATCGATTAAGATCCAGTGTGGGAGCGAGCCTGCTCGCGATAGCAATAGCCCAGTCACCGCCGGATCCTGCTCATCCGCTTGGTCAAGAACCCAAACATCTCCTGCCGCATCGCCAGTGCCTCATTCGCCAAGTGATGGCGTCCCTCGGGCAACATCAACACCTGCGGCCGATCGAACTTGCTACGCAGCACTTGCAGGTTGTGCACCCAATCCACCGTCATGTCCGCCTGCCCCTGCACGATCAACGGTTGGCGCGGGCTGCTCGGGGCGGCTTCGATACGCTTGATCCATTGCCCCAATGCGCCCACCCAAGCGGTGGGCAGGCGCAGTGGTTGCAGTGGGTCGGCTTGCAGGAATGGCAGAAAGTCCGGGTCGGTGGAGTTCTCGCTGAAACGCCGGGCGATCTCCCTCACGAAGGGCTTGAGCAGGTAATAACTCAGGCGCGACCAGCCCCAGGCCCGCGGCCGCACCAGGGGTGACAGCAGGATGACCTGGCCCTGGGCCGGGCTCTGCGCGCCCTGACTGAGCACATGATCGACGACAATGGCCCCACCGGTGCTTTGCCCGCACAGATGCCAGGGTTGCGGCAGGTCCAGCGTCCCAGCCTCGGCCAATAGGCCCTGCAGGGTAGCCTGGTACTCGGCAAAGTCACCGATGCTGGCGCGTTCGCCACTGGACAGGCCATGGCCCGGCAGGTCGCAGGCGATCACCGCGAACTGCTGCTCCAGGGCCCACTCGATCAAGTGCCGATACAGCCCCATGTGATCGTAGTAACCGTGGAACACAAACAACGTCGCCACGGCTTTTTCCGGCCACCAGACCTGGCTCACCAGCTCATACCCGCCTACCTCGAAGCGCCCCAATCCCTTGCGCACGCTGCGCTGGGGAAAGTCCAGGCCATAGAATCGCTGGTAGGCCTGGGCTTGCTCGGACAGGGCTTGCCACTGGGCCAGCGGCTGCAGGCTGGCACGCAGGAGATCGGGGTCGAAAGTGGCAGGCATCAAAAATTCCAGGCATAGGCGCATCGCGCGAAACAGACTTTGTAGGCCTGCGATATTCATCTGTCGCGGCAAGCATGGCAAGCTACGCGGCCTCAGAGGATCGACTCCATGCGCCCGTCCCACCGCACGACCTTGCTCACCAGCCTGCTCGCCCTCGGATGCGCCGTCGTCCTGTGGGCCGCCTACGACTGGTTCCAGGGCCGTTTCCTGCGGGCTTTCAGCCAACACACCGCGGTGTTTTCCGGCGACCCTCTGCGCCTGCCTGCCGATCTGGCCGGCCCCGGCGCGATCCGCCTGGTGCATTTCTGGGATCCGGCGTGCCCGTGCAACGTCGGCAATCAGCAGCACCTGGCCGAACTGGTGGATAAATATGTACCGCAAGGCGTCGAGTTTTATGCGGTACAAAAAGCCGGCAGCCAAGGTCGGCTGCCGGCCACGTTGAGCCACTTGAAATCCCTCTCGGCCCTTCCCGGATCAAACCAGATTCCTGCAAGCCCGGCCGTGGCGATCTGGGATCGCAGCGGCAAATTGGCGTACTTCGGCCCCTACAGCGAAGGCCTGACCTGCAATTCGAGCAACAGCTTCATCGAGCCGATTCTTGAGGCGTTGAGCGGCGGCCGGGACGTTAATGCGACTCACACGTTGGCGGTGGGCTGTTATTGCCCGTGGGCTGCGCCGGACAAATGAGCAACCCATCTCAAATAAGATGGGTTTGCTCCGCTCCGGCTTATGCTCTATGTAAATCGTTGACCACTGGAGCAATCTGGTCAAAATCGAGGTAACGCTTCAGCGCTTCAGGTATTTTCACCGAGCCATCAGCGCACTGATAATTCTCTAAAATAGCCACCATCGTTCTGCCCAACGCGGATGCAGTGCCGTTAAGGGTATGAACATACCGATTACTTTTTGAAGCAGAATCCCTGTACTTGATATTCAGCCGTCGAGCCTGATAGTCGGTGCAGTTACTGGCGGAGGTAATCTCACCGTACTCCCCCGCGATGCCTTTCCCGGGCATCCAGGCTTCAATATCATACTTCTTATACGCAGGCGCCCCTAAATCACCCGTGCAGTTTATAACGACTTTATAGGGAGCACCCAACTCACTATAGATCCCCTCTTGCAGTTCAAGAATCTTGTCATGATATGTAACGCTATCCTCTGGCTTGCATATTACAAACAGCTCCAGCTTTTCAAATTGGTGGACCCTATAAAGCCCTTTGCTGGATCTTCCCGATGCGCCGGCCTCACGTCTAAAACAATGGCTTTCGGCAATGTAGAGCAAAGGCAATTTAGATTCATCAATAACGTCCCCAGCGTGCATACCGGCCACGCAAATCTCAGCTGTAGCGATGAGGCTTTTATCAAGCCCATCCAGACCATACGTATTGCTTTCATCACCCTTTGGAGCGAACCCGACCCCCTCCAAAATATGGTTGTAAGAGATATCCGGCGTTTGCAGTGGCGTGAACCCAGCTTTTAATGCCTTATTGAAAATGAACCCCTTAAGCGCATGCTGGAGAAAAACCGCTTGATTTTTTTAAACAATAAAATTTTGCACCGGACACCTTCCTACCTGAATCAAAATCGATCAAATCTAGCTCTTGGCCTAGTTGGACATGGTCCTTATGGCAAAACCCAAATTTTGGAGCCTGGCCTTTGAACTTGATAGTTAAATTATCTTCGTCACTTTCGCCAACAGGCACATCGGGGGAGGTCCAATTGGGCAGTTGGCGCGAAAGCAAATCAAATTCCTCAAGGAGCACGTTGTAAGACTCCTTGGCGCGTAGGACATCCCCCTTCAGCGTCGACGCCTCAGAATGCTCATATTGAAACTCATTCTTCAACGGATTATTTCTTATAGTTTTTGAAATCGCATTTAACTTGCGCTGCATTTCTTCCAGGCTCTGCTTTTGCGTTTTCACTGTATCGTATAAATAAAGAAACTGATCCAAATCAAAACCCACACCCCGCGCGGACAAATTAGCTTTCATTTCTGCAACGCCTTCTAAAACTTGTTTGATATTGATCATCCACCCTCTCCGCATTAAGTTTACCATTCGATTTACGCACAACCTCAGACCACATGAGGAAGAAAAAAATAGCCAGCCACATTGACCACAAAAAAAGAGACACACGTGGTAGCCAGAAGTATTAAATTAAACTTCTGCACCGACACACCATAGGCTTGCGCAAAGATAAAAGTATTTTTTGGAGAGGGCATTGCCGATATCAGTATCAATGCGAACAACAGCAATCCAGACAGTCCAAAAATGTACTGTCCCACCACGAAAGAAATCGCGGGATGCAAAAAATTCTTTACAAACACACCCAGCACTATTTCATTACAGTCGTTTCTCATGGTGGACGTTACGCGACCAGCATAGAACGAAGCACCCAATGCTATTAGTGCAATAGGCGCCGCGGTATCAGCAATCATGTCCATGCTCTCGATGATAAAAAAATCTGTATCGATCATGTGCGAGAGCTTAATTTGCGAAATGAGCGTCCCCGTCAACGCGGAAATGATCAATGGATTTTTGAACACGACCAGCAGGGCATTCTTTAGAAAAGCGCTCAAAGATCCAATTTGCGAAAAAGAGGAAACCTCCATGACAAATACCGCAATGCTCGTAAGAACAACGGACTGAAAAATAATTATTGGCACAACCAAAGCCGAGTCACCCAACAGCAATATGAAGATAGGCACTGCCAAAAAAGCGGTATTGGTTTGCCCAACAGCAATAAAATTTAAACCCACCTCCACCAGACTCTTCTTAAGGCAAACTTTATATATGATATAAATTACGATCCACAATACAAAGATACCCAAACCATACGCCTGAACATAAGCATCTACATTGACGTCTGGCGTGTAGTCGGACCTCAGCGTCGTCAAAAAAATTTCTACGGGGAGCGCAACATAAAAAACATAGTCACTCAGTACTTCATCAGCACCGCGACGCACGAGACCAGCAAACGAAAGCAAACAACCTAACAATATCAAAACAAATATTGACAACGTTGAGCTCAGCGACAACATCAACATAATTAGTCCACCCTGCCGTTCAGCAACAACCAAACGAACGCACATACCCAATAAAAGTCATCATTCTCCCGATAACTTACAAAGCAATAGACGCGACAAGATCATGCTTGTGCGAAACACCTAAAAGTTTTCCCTTGTGGTCAACGACCAAAATTGCAGACACATCAATACCAATACAGTCTGCAATCAGCTCGCTCTCATGCACGCATCTTAAATCAACCTCCATAACATCCGAAACTTTAAGACCAGCAACACTATCATTCCCCTTGAACACTCGAGCCATATCTCCATCTGTAAACACTCCCAAAGGCCGAGAGAAGGTATCTACCACGACGACAAATCCAAGGCGCTTATTCGCCATATAACTAACCGCATCCAAGAACAATGTATCAGGCGGCAGCGCAGGGATTTTATCCCCCCTCACCATCACGTCACGAACTTTCACCGTCAGAACCTTGCCTAGATTGCCGGCGGGATGATTCCTTGAGAACTCTTCCTTCGTGAAGCGCTTGATTTTCATCAGCACCATAGCAATGGCATCTCCGACACCTAATGTGGCGCTAGAACTTACGGTTGGCGCAAGATTATACGGACAGGCTTCCCTATCAACTTTCAACGCCACATTCGCATTTGTTTTACATGCCAATTCCGAGTTTGAAAAATTTGTCAACGCTACGGTATTCACACCCAGATCATGAAGATATGGAAGCAGAGACAAAACCTCCTCACTTCTACCGCTGTAGGATATTAGTAATGCGAGGTCATGCGCCGTAATCATGCCCAAGTCCCCATGCTTAGCCTCGGATGGGTGTATAAAAAAGCTGGGCGTCCCCGTAGAGGCTAGACTTGCCGCAATTTTCTTACCGACATGGCCACTTTTTCCAACACCAAGAATCACCACGTGTCCCTTGCAGGCCAATATAAGTCGAACCACATCGACAAAACCGTTACCCTCCAACTCATCGGAAAGTTTTATCAATGCCCGACCCTCACTGATTAACACCTCTCTCCCCAAGGTTAGTAGATGCCTGTCAGCCCCCATTTCTGACAACGATTTATCATTCATGGATTCTTATCTCCTTACGGTCGACATTTGGATCATTGACCAACAGTGCGCCATCCCTGTAATGACTTCTTCGGTAAAATGTCACGAAAAGACTATTTCTCTCATAAGAAACACTGGGATGGTGTGTAGCGCCATGCCAGCTATCGTCTGATCTCAAAAAAGCAAACGCTATATTAGGTTCATAAGGAATTCTTCTGAATTCTTCAAAGCCACCTTCAGTTTTTACAAACAGCCCAAGCCCTGATTCTTTATAATCCGCACTTTCTGGCAAATACCATCCAAATGTCATTGCCTTTTCAACAATATCCGTATGCGGAGGCAAATCAAAACCGGCAAAATCTTTATACAAATGCGGATAAGGTGTCACATCAAGATCAGAGCCAAACTTTCCCAGCAAAAGACGCTTGAATGGCTCACTGCAAAGAAGCTCAACAATATCAATAGCAACTTTAGACCTCGAAAAAACCTTACCAAGATCAATCGAAATTCCTTCCAGAGAC
Source organism: Pseudomonas sp. RL_105y_Pfl2_101 (assembly GCF_963970585.1). Classification (NCBI taxonomy): domain Bacteria; kingdom Pseudomonadati; phylum Pseudomonadota; class Gammaproteobacteria; order Pseudomonadales; family Pseudomonadaceae; genus Pseudomonas; species Pseudomonas sp. RL_105y_Pfl2_101. The sequence goes on along the minus strand of NZ_CAXAPG010000005.1, from coordinate 217,972 downwards.
AAAGGCAATTCAAAACGAGTCGAACTCCCATTTCTCAAGGTGCTTTTATGCATCAACGGCTTGTATAAATCCAACGCTGGCAAGCTGGAAATAAACTCTCTGTACAATTCTGCTGGAACAAAGTCCTTTACTTCAAAAAAACTGAACGGCTCACTCACCAGTTCAGCGCCTGTTATTTTTTGAGAAACATACTTCATAAGTCCGGACACACCCACCTCCATACGGCTTTTTCGAGATCCATCTCAACATGAATGAAACATTTAACCACCCGTATCTTTTATAGGCTTCGCCCTCACACCCAGCAACGGAATTCTTGTAGTTAAATTCCCAAAAAATCGAAGGAAGCTTCTTACACTAAATTTGTTTTAGTAGAAATCAAGTCGCGGGCCGGGTTATTATTTTTTCAAGATCAATGCCCTACGCTGTTTATCGATACCCATCGGTATTTAGGAAAAGGACTTTTATGAAACGCACCCTCATCGCCTTCCTGTCATTGATCGTCACCGCCATCATCGTCGCGGGCGGCTACCTCTACAGCAAGCAGCCCACCCGCCAAGGCACGGTGCAGTTGCAAGGGTTGCAGGGCTCGGTGACGGTGCGCTACGACGAACGCGGTGTGCCGCATATCCACGCGGAGACCGAAACCGACCTGTACCGCGCCCTCGGTTATGTCCATGCCCAGGATCGGCTGTTCCAGATGGAGATCATGCGCCGCCTCGCCCGTGGTGAACTGGCCGAGGTGCTAGGGCCGAAACTGCTCGACACCGACAAACTGATGCGCAGCCTGCGAATCCGCGAACGCGCCGCGGCCTATGTGACCGAGCAGGACCCACAATCCCCGGCCTGGCTCGCCATGCAAGCCTACCTGGACGGGGTCAACGCCTATCAGGACAGTCACACCCGGCCCGTGGAGTTCGATGTGCTGGGTATTCCCAAGCGCCCCTTCACCGCCGAAGACACCGTGAGCATTACCGGCTACATGGCCTATAGCTTCGCCGCCGCCTTTCGCACCGAACCCCTGTTGACCTACGTGCGTGATCAACTGGGCGCCGAGTACCTGAGCATCTTCGACCTCGACTGGCAGCCCCAGGGCGTGCTGGCCGAAGGTCGCAAGGTCGGCCTGCCCCTGGCCGCCGCCGACTGGAAAGACCTCAACGCCCTGGCCCGCCTGAGCGAGCAGGCCCTGGCCGATAACGGCCTGCCGCAGTTCGAGGGCAGCAATGCCTGGGCGGTCTCTGGCAGTCGAACCCACAGCGGCAAGCCTTTACTGGCGGGTGACCCGCATATCCGTTTTTCCGCGCCGTCGGTGTGGTACGAAGCGCATCTGTCCGCGCCGGGTTTCGAACTCTACGGGCACTATCAGGCCTTGATGCCCTTTGCGACGCTGGGCATGAACAAGGATTTCGGCTGGAGCGTCACCATGTTCCAGAACGACGACCTTGACCTGATCGCCGAGAAGGTCAACCCGGACAATCCCGAGCAGGTCTGGTATCGCGACAAATGGGCGGACATGACCCGCAGCGAACAGCAGATCGCGGTCAAGGGCCAGGCGCCGGTGACGCTGGTGCTGCGCCAGTCGCCCCACGGTCCGATCGTCAACGATGCCCTCGGTGCGAACGCCGGCAAGACCCCGGTCGCCATGTGGTGGGGATTCCTGGAAAGTCGCAACCCGATCCTCGGCGCCTTTTACCAGCTCAACCGCGCCGATACCCTGGCCAAGGCCCGTGGCGCCTCGGCCAAGATCCACGCCCCCGGGCTGAACGTGGTGTGGGCCAACGCCAAGGGGGACATCGGCTGGTGGGCCGCCGCGCAATTGCCCAAGCGGCCGGCCGGCGTCAAGCCTGGGTTCATCCTCGACGGCAGCAGCCCGGAGGCGGAAAAGGAAGGTTTCTATCCGTTCAGCAGCAACCCCCAGGAAGAAAACCCGGCGCGGGGCTACATCGTCTCGGCCAATTTCCAACCCGTACCGGCCGGCGGCATCGAGATCCCGGGGTACTACAACCTCGCCGACCGCGGCCAGCAACTCAACCGTCAGCTCAGCGACAAGCAGGCGAAGTGGGACATCGAAACCACCCAGAAACTGCAACTGGGCACCACCACCGCCTATGGCCCTCGCCTGCTCGCGCCTTTGCTGCCGGTGCTGCGTGAAGGGGTCAGCGACCCGCAGGAACGCAAATGGGTGGAACAACTGGCCCAATGGCCAGGCGATTACCCCCTGGACTCCACCAGCGCCACGCTGTTCAACCAGTTCCTGTTCAACCTGGCCGACGCCGCCCTGCACGATGAACTGGGCGACGGCTTCTTCGAAACCTCGCTGTCGACCCGGGTCATCGATGCGGCCCTGCCACGCCTGGCGGCCTCAAAGGATTCACCGTGGTGGGATGACCGCACGACCCTCGGCACAGAGACCCGTGCCGACACCGTAAAAAAGGCCTGGGACAAGAGCCTGGCCCACCTGAAGGTCACCCTCGGCGACGATGCCACGCAATGGCAATGGGGCAAGGCCCATACCCTGACCCACGGCCACCCGTTGGGCCTGCAAAAGCCGCTGGACCGGCTCTTCAACGTCGGCCCCTTCGCGGCACCCGGCACCCACGAGGTGCCCAACAACCTCTCCGCCAAAATCGGTCCGGCACCGTGGCCGGTGACCTATGGGCCTTCGACGCGGCGCATCATCGATTTCGCCGACCCGAGCCACAGCGTCACCATCAACCCCGTTGGCCAGAGCGGCGTGGCGTTCGACAAGCATTACGCGGACCAGGCCGAGGCGTACATCGAGGGGGTCTATCACCAGGCGCACTTGGCCGAGGAGGAAGTGCTGGCCAATACCCACTCGACCCTGAAGCTGCTACCGGGCCGGGCCGCACCCTGATTCTGGCCAGTGTAATTTTTCATCGCCAACGCGCTCAATCGTCATTGTTGGTCAAGACTACCGGGGGTCAACGCCCCCCCTCTCATAGGAGTCAACGCGATGTTCAATAACTGGTCCGAACTGCTGCCCACCATCAAGAGCGCCTTTGGCGCCCTGGGCAAAAGCAATCCGAAGATGGTCAAGGCCTACATGGCCCTGGATGAAGCCGCGGCTGAAAACGACGTGCTCGATGCCAAGACCCGTGAGCTGATCTCCATCGCCGTCGCCATCACCACGCGCTGTGACGGTTGCATTGGCGTACACACCGACGCGGCCATCAAGGCCGGCGCCACCCGCGAAGAAATCGCCGCCACCCTGGCCACCGCGGTGTCCCTGAACGCGGGCGCGGCGTACATCTACTCCCTGCGCGCGCTGGAGGCTCACGACGCGTTAAAGAAGTGAAGGACCAATAGCCTGCCCGCCGCTATCGCGAGCAGGCTCCCACACAATGGGATCTGCATTCGGCTGCGGATTTATAGGCAATCCAAAAAACCTGTGGGAGCCAAGCTTGCTCGCTCCCACATTTGCTCCCTGTGTCGGTTAGACCGACGTGGTCTCGGCCCGGCGGACTTCCGGTTGTTTCCAGGAGTCGGCGGCGCTTTCTTCGATGGCTTGCTGGATCGCGCGCTTGCGGTTTTCTTCGGCGCGACGGCTGAAGTACCAGACCAGGAAGGTCACCAGCGACACCGCCAGCAGGATCAGGCTCGCCACGGCGTTGATTTCCGGTTTCACACCCAGGCGCACGGCCGAGAAGACTTCCATCGGCAAGGTCGTCGAGCCGGGGCCGGAGACGAAACTCGCCAGCACCAGGTCATCCAGGGACAACGCGAAGGACATCATGCCCCCCGCCGCCAGTGACGGCGCGATCATCGGGATGGTGATCAAAAAGAACACCTTCCACGGCCGCGCACCGAGGTCCATGGCCGCTTCTTCGATGGACAGGTCCAGTTCACGCAAGCGCGCCGAGACCACCACCGCCACATAGGCCGCGCAGAACGTGGTGTGGGCGATCCAGATCGTGACGATGCCACGCTCTTGGGGCCAGCCGATCGTCTGTGCCATGGCCACGAACAGCAGCAACAGCGACAGACCAGTGATGACTTCCGGCATCACCAGCGGCGCGGTGACCAGGCCACCGAACAGCGTGCGGCCCTTGAAGTGGGTAATGCGGGTCAGTACGAAGGCTGCCAGGGTACCCAGGGCCACCGCGGCAATCGCCGTGTAGCAGGCGATTTCCAGCGAGCGCAGCACCGACCCCATCAACTGGCTGTTGTCCAGCAGGCCGACGTACCACTTGATCGACCAGCCGCCCCACACGGTCACCAGTCTCGAGGCGTTGAACGAGTAGATCACCAGGATCAACATTGGCGCGTAGATGAACAGAAAACCCAGCACCAGCATCAGGCTTGAAAAACTGAAGCGCTTCATTCCTTGCCCTCCATTTCTTTGGCCTGGCTGCGGTTGAACAGGATGATAGGCACGATCAGGATCGCCAGCATCACCACCGCCAGGGCGGATGCCACCGGCCAGTCTCGGTTATTGAAGAATTCCTGCCACAGCACTTTGCCGATCATCAGGGTTTCCGGGCCACCCAGCAGTTCCGGAATCACGAACTCGCCCACCACGGGGATGAACACCAGCATTGCGCCTGCGATGATGCCGTTCTTGGACAGCGGCACGGTGATTTTCCAGAAGCTGTTGAAGGTGCTCGAACCCAGGTCCGACGCGGCTTCCAACAGGCTGGGGTCATGCTTCACCAGGTTGGCGTACAACGGCAGGATCATGAACGGCAGATAGGAGTAGACGACCCCGATATACACCGCCAAGTTGGTATTGAGGATCTGCAGCGGTTCGCTGATCCACCCCATGCCCAGCAAAAAGCTGTTGAGCAAGCCGTTGTTGCTGAGGATGCCCATCCACGCATAGACGCGGATCAGGATCGCGGTCCAAGTCGGCATCATGATCAGCAGCACCAGCACCGTCTGCATCTCTTTGCGGGCATTGGCAATGCCGTAGGCCATTGGATAACCGATCAGCAGGCACAAGACGGTGCTGATCAGCGCCATCTTCAGCGAGCCGAGGTAGGCGGCAATGTACAACTCGTCCTCGCTCAGCAACACGTAGTTGGCGAGGTTGAGCAGCACCTGCAGTTTCTGATCGACGTAGCTGTAGATCTCGGTGTACGGCGGGATGGCCACGTCGGCTTCGGCGAAGCTGATCTTCAGGACAATGAAGAACGGCAACATGAAGAACAGGAACAGCCAGATGAAGGGCACCCCGATGACCAACTGGCGGCCACCGGGCGTTATTCGATCGAGTCGGCGTTTGAATTTGCGCAGGTTCATGAGCGAAGCACCACGCCGCTGTCATCTTCCCACCAGACGAACACCTGATCGCCCCAGGTCGGGCGCTGGCCGCGACGTTCGGCGTTGGCGACGAAGGACTGCACCAGCTTGCCGCTCGGCAACTCGACGTAGAACACCGAGTGGCCGCCCAGGTAGGCGATGTCATGGACCTTGCCGCTGGACCAGTTGTGCTCGCAATCCGGCTGCTCGGCGGTGACCAGCAGTTTTTCCGGGCGGATGGCGTAAGTGACGGACTTGTCCTGCACCGAAGTACTGATGCCGTGACCCACGTAGATGTTGCGGTCCAGGTCCTTGCAAGTCAGCACCGCGTGGCCTTCGGCGTCGTCCACCACTTCGGTCTCGAAGATGTTGACGTTGCCGATGAACTCGCAGACCAGCCGACTGGTCGGGGTTTCGTAGATGTCGATCGGGCTACCAATCTGGGCGATCCAGCCCAGGTGCATGATCGCAATGCGTTCGGCCATGGTCATGGCCTCTTCCTGATCGTGGGTCACCATGACACACGTCACGCCGACCCGCTCGATGATTTCCACCAGCTCAAGCTGCATTTGCGAGCGCAGTTTCTTGTCGAGAGCCCCCATCGGCTCGTCGAGCAACAACAGCTTGGGCCGTTTGGCCAGGGAACGAGCCAGGGCCACACGCTGACGCTGGCCGCCGGAGAGCTGGTGCGGCTTGCGCTTGGCGTACTGGCTCATCTGCACCAGCTTGAGCATTTCAGCCACACGGGCATCGACCTCGGCTCTCGGGATCTTGTCCTGTTGCAAGCCGAAGGCGATGTTCTGCGCCACGGTCATGTGAGGGAACAAGGCGTAGGACTGGAACATCATGTTGATCGGCCGCTCATAAGGCGGCAAGTCGGTGATGTCTACACCGTCGAGGAAAATGCGCCCCTCGGTGGGCCGCTCGAAACCGGCCAGCATGCGCAACAAGGTGGACTTGCCCGATCCCGAACCGCCGAGCAGGGCGAATATCTCGCCTTTCTTGATTTCCAGGGACACATCGTCCACGGCAATCGTCTCGTCGAACTTCTTCGTGACCCGGTCGATTTTGACCAACACCTGCTTGGGTGTCTGGTCGCCCTCGAGGGCTTTCTTATAGGCGCCGGAGGCAACTGCCATTTACGAAACTCCCACAGATTTTGCAGATTTTCAGTTCGCCCCACGCGGACGAACCTTAAGAGTGTTGACGTTATTTACCCGACTTGACCTTGGTCCAGCTGCGGGTCATGAGTCGTTGGATCTTGCGCGGCAACTCGGAGTTGACGTAGAGCTTGTCGACGACCGCTTGCGGTGGGTAAACCGCTTCGTCGGTGCGTACTTCCTGATCCATCAGTTCGCCAGCCCTCGGGTTGGGGTTGGCATAACCGACTGCGTCGCTGACCTGGGCGATGACCTCAGGCTTGAGCAGGTAGTTGATGAAGGCATGCGCTTGCTTGACGTTGGTGGCGTCGCGCGGGATCGCCAGCATGTCGAACCAGAGGTTGGCGCCTTCCTTGGGGATCACATAGACGATTTCGATGCCTTTACCGGCCTCACTGGCACGGGCGCGGGCCTGGAAGACGTCACCGGAGAAACCGGCGGCCACGCAGATCTCGCCATTGGCCAGGTCAGAGATGTACTTGGAGGAGTTGAAGTAGGTCACGTAAGGCCGGATCTTGAGGAGCTGGGCCTCGGCCTTCTTGTAGTCTTCAGGGTCTTCGCTGTTGGGATCCAGGCCCAGGTAATTGAGCATCGCCGGGATCATCTCGTCACCCGAGTCGAGGAACGAAACGCCGCAGCTGGACAGCTTCTTGATGTTTTCCGGCTCGAACAGCATGGCCCACGAATCGATCTTTTCGACCCCCAGCACCGCCTTGATCTTCTCGACGTTGTAGCCAATGCCGTTGGTGCCCCACAGATAAGGCACGGCGTACTGGTTGCCCGGGTCGTTCTTTTCCAGGCGCTTGAGCAGCACAGGGTCGAGGTTGGCGTAGTTGGGCAACTGCGCCTTATCGAGCTTCTGGAACGCTCCGGCCTTGATTTGCTTGCCCAGGAAGTGGTTGGACGGCACCACCACGTCGTAGCCGGTGCGCCCGGCCAGCAACTTGCCTTCCAGGGTTTCGTTGGAGTCGAACACGTCATACACCGGCTTGATGCCAGTGGCTTTTTCGAAATCCGCCAGGGTGGTCTCGCCGATGTAGTCCGACCAATTATAAATATGCACGGTGGAGGCGGCCTGGACGCTGACGGCGAGCGTCAGGCCGGCACCGACCAGCAAGGCGTTACGTAACAAAGAAAAGACTGGCACGTGGAGGTCCTCTTAAATAGTTGGGCCCAAGTTGCCCCCGTTACTTGGCCAAGAGAGGCCCTGCAACAAAACCGGCGCGCAACTTACCCTCGATAAACCGATCCAGCAAAACTTTTAGTTATTTAATGGCTCCTGTTGCCGCCACCGCGATGGCAGCGACAACAGGAAGATGCTTCAGGCCGGCTTATCTACCGGATTTGATCTTGGTCCAGCTGCGGGTCATGATCCGCTGGGTCGCGGCGGGCAGGTCGGCAATCGCGTAAAGCTTGGCTTGCACGTCTGCCGGCGGGTAGATGCCCGGGTCGCTGGTGATTTCCTTGCTGACCAGCGGCGTGGAGGCCGCGTTGCCGTTCGGGAAGCTCACGGTGTCGGTGATTTCAGCCATGATTTCCGGCTTTTGCAGGAAGGTCATGAACTTGTAGGCACCCTCGACGTTCTCGGCATCCTTGGGGATGGCGACCATGTCGAAGAAGCTGCCAGCACCTTCCTTCGGAATGTTGTAGCTGACTTTAACCTTGCCGCCGGCTTCGGCAGCACGGGACTTGGCCTGGTAGATGTCGCCCGAGTAGCCGACCGCTACGCAGATGTTGCCGTTGGCCAGGTCGGAGATGTACTTGGAGGAATGGAAGTAACCAATCGAAGGACGGATCTTGAGGAACAGTGCCTCGGCTTCAGCTAGTTGTTTCTTGTCCTGGCTGTCGGTCGGGTAGCCCAGATAATGCAGCGCCACCGGGATCATCTCCGTCGGCGAGTCGAGAAAGCTGATGCCGCAGGATTTCAGCTTGGCGGCGTTTTCCGGCTTGAACAGCAGGTCCCACGAGTTGGTCGGCGCGTCGGCCCCCAGGGCCGCCTTGACCTTCTCGGCGTTGAAGCCGATGCCGAGCGAACCCCACATGTACGGGAAGGCATGCTCGTTGCCCGGGTCGCTCACCGAAACGGCCTTGAGCAGGTCGGTGTTCAGGTTTTTCCAGTTAGGCAATTTGGACTTGTCGAGTTTCTGGTAGACCCCGGCCTTGATCTGCTTGGCGAGGAAGTTGTTCGACGGCACCACGATGTCATAACCGGACTTACCGGCCAGCAACTTGGCTTCCAGGGTTTCGTTGCTGTCGAACACGTCGTAGACGACTTTGATCCCCGATTCTTTCTCGAACTTGGCGACGGTGTCCGGCGCAATGTAGTCAGACCAGTTATAGACGTGCAGCACTTTGTCGTCCGCCTGGACAGCGCCCGCCATCACGCCCATCAGGGACATGGCGAGGAGGGTCTTGCCAGCTATCTTCATACCTAATGCCTTCATGAAAAATGCTCCAGTTATTCTTCTTAGCCACAGTTCAGTAGCCGGCTCGCGGGCAACTTGAACGGCCATCGGTGTCCTGTATCACAAATCTTGTTCCTTTTTGACGGCGTCAGTGGCCGTCATGCTGCGTTGCCGCTCCTCGCCGTAGCGGGCTATGACTCGCCGCGGCGCCTTGCTTGACGACAACAGCCATTCGTCAAAAAGGAACGTATTGGTGATACAGGACACCAGTCTGGCAAGTTACGGGCCAGGCTTTCAACACAAGTCCAGCCTTTTATTCTCGCTGGGAGAGGCCCTTGCAGGCACCTCGCTCAGAGCCTAGCACTTAGCCTTGCAACGCACTGAGCGTCAGGTCCAGGCACTGCCGCGCCTTGGTCACCAATTCATCGATCTCGGCCTTGCTGATCACCAGCGGCGGCGCAATGATCATGGTGTCGCCCACTGCGCGCATGATCAGCCCGTTATCGAAGCAGAACTGCCGGCAGATCATGCCCACGCCCTTGCCTTCGTAGCGCTTGCGCGTGACCTTGTCCTGGACCAGCTCGATTGCCCCCAGCAAACCGACCCCGCGCACTTCACCCACCAGCGGATGATCGTTCAGTTCCCGCAAACGCTTCTGCAAATAGGGTGCCGTTTCAGCATGGACGCGCTCGATGATCTTTTCGTCGCGCAGGATGCGGATGTTTTCCAGGGCCACCGCCGCGGCCACCGGGTGACCGGAATAGGTAAACCCGTGGTTGAAGTCGCCGCCTTCGTTGAGCACCGCGACCACGTCATCACGCACGATCAGCCCACCCATGGGGATGTAGCCGGAGGTCAGGCCCTTGGCGATGGTCATCATGTGCGGTTTCAACCCGTAATGGTCGGTACCGAACCACTCACCGGTACGGCCGAAGCCACAGATCACTTCGTCGGCCACGAACAGGATGTCGTACTTGGCGAGGATTTCCTTCATGCGCGGCCAGTAGCTGTCCGGCGGCACGATCACGCCACCGGCGCCCTGGATCGGCTCGGCGATGAAGGCGCCGACGTTGTCCACACCGATCTCCAGGATCTTTTCTTCCAACTGGTTGGCCGCCCACACGCCGAACTCTTCGGGGCTCATGTCGCCGCCTTCACCGAACCAGTAAGGCTGGGCGATGTGGACAATGCCCGGGATCGGCAGGTCGCCCTGTTCGTGCATATAGGTCATGCCGCCCAGGCTCGCGCCGGCCACGGTGGAGCCGTGATAGCCGTTCTTGCGACTGATGATGACTTTCTTGTTCGGTTGGCCCTTGATTGCCCAATAGTGGCGGACCATCCGCAGCATGGTGTCGTTGCCCTCGGAGCCGGAGCCGGTGAAGAACACGTGGTTCATGCCTTCAGGAGCGATGTCGGCGATGGCTTTGGACAATTCCAGCACCGGCGGGTGGGCCGTCTGGAAGAACAGGTTGTAGTACGGCAGCTCGCGCATCTGTTGGCTGGCGGCGTCGGCCAATTCCTCCCGGCCATAACCGACGGCCACGCACCAGAGGCCGGCCATGCCGTCGAGGATCTTGTTGCCTTCACTGTCCCAGAGGTAGACACCCTTGGCGTGAGTGATGATGCGCGGGCCTTTCTCTTTGAGCTGCTTGAAATCGCTGAACGGCGCCAGGTGGTGATCGTTGCTCAGGGCCTGCCATTCACGGGTTTGCGGGTTGTTGCGGGTCATGCCAGTTCTCCTTTAATCGGTGAGGGCGAAGCTGCCTGAAGCAGCCCCGTCCGGCGCTTCAGACGGCGAAGAGCAGGAATTCCCGCTCCCACGAACTGATGACGCGCTTGAAATTTTCATGCTCGGCCCGCTTGACCGCGACGTAGCCTGTGATGAATTTCTTGCCCAGGTATTTCTCGATGGTGGTGCTGTTTTCCATGCGTTCCAAGGCGTCTTCGATGGTCAGCGGCAAACGCAAGTTGCGGCGTTCGTAGCCTCGGCCCACCACTGGCGCGCTCGGGTTGATGCCTTCGACCATACCGATGAAGCCACACAGCAGGCTGGCGGCAATCGCCAGGTACGGGTTGGCATCGGCGCCCGGCAAGCGGTTTTCCACCCGACGGTTCTGCGGCCCGGCATCCGGCACGCGCAGGCCCACGGTGCGGTTCTCTTCGCCCCACTCCACGTTCACCGGCGCCGACGTGTCCGGCAGGAAGCGGCGGAACGAGTTGACGTTGGGGGCGAACAGCGGCAACAGCTCGGGGATGAATTTCTGCAGGCCACCGATGTGGTGCAGGAACAGATCGCTCATGGTCCCGTCTTCATTGGAGAAGACGTTCTTGCCGGTTTCCTTGTCGATGATGCTCTGGTGCAGGTGCATCGCACTGCCCGGCTCGCCAGTCATGGGCTTGGCCATGAAGGTGGCGGCCACGTCGTGCTTGAGTGCTGCCTCGCGCATGGTGCGCTTGAACACCAGGATCTGGTCGGCCAGGGACAGGGCATCGCCATGACGGAAATTGATTTCCATCTGCGCCGTGCCGTCCTCGTGGATCAGGGTATCGAGGTCCAGTTCCTGCAGTTCGCACCAGTCGTAGACGTCTTCGAACAGTGGGTCGAACTCGTTGGCCGCTTCGATCGAGAAGGACTGCCGGCCGGTTTCGGGGCGGCCGGAGCGACCAACGGGCGGTTGCAGCGGAAAGTCCGGGTCGTCGCTGCGCTTGGTCAAGTAGAACTCCATTTCCGGCGCGACGATCGGCTGCCAACCTCTGTCGGCGTAGAGCTTGAGCACTTTCTTGAGCACGTTGCGCGGCGACAGCTCGATGGGGTTGCCCTGCTTGTCGTAGGCGTCGTGAATGACTTGGGCTGTGGGCTCGATGGCCCAGGGCACAAGGAATACTGCGTTCTCGTCCGGACGGCAGATCATGTCGATGTCGGCGGGGTCGAGCAGTTCGTAATAGATGTCGTCTTCGACATAGTCGCCCGTAACGGTCTGGAGCAGAACGCTCTCGGGCAGGCGCATGCCTTTCTCGGCGATGAACTTGTTGGTCGGCGAGATCTTGCCCCGGGTGATACCGGTCAGGTCGCCAATCATGCATTCGACTTCTGTGATCTTGTGGTCTTTCAACCAATCGGTGAGCTGGTCGAGGTTGTTACTCATAAATGCCTCTAGGCGTGAGTTTCCTGACTGCTATTAGTCGTCAGGCGTTGTTTGACGCATCGGCGTCGCGTTGTACTGCCCTTGCTCGGCAGGCATCGCCAAATGCCTGGAAAATCGCAAGGTAGTGCGGGTTAGAGCTTACCTCCCATTCGGGGTGCCATTGCACACCTAAAGCAAAAGCCTTGCCTTCTGGCACCGAAACAGCCTCGATCAGGCCATCGGGCGCCACCGCTTCGGCCCGCAACCCAGGCGCCAGGCGCTCGATGCCCTGGCTGTGGATCGAATTGACCGCTATCTGTTGAGGCAACCCCAGGCCTGCCAGTACACCGCCAGGCTGGACATGCACGGCGTGAGCAGGGCCGTATTGAACATCCACCGCTTGAGTATCGTCTTCACGATGATCGATGAACGTTCCGACTTCATGAACGTTCTGATGCAGGCTGCCGCCAAAGGCTACGTTCATCTCCTGGAAACCACGGCAAATGCCCAGCACCGGGATGCCCGCAGCGACAGCGGCGCGGATCAGCGGCAAGGTGGTGGCGTCCCGTGCAGGATCATGAGCAGTGCCAGGTGAACTGGCCAGGCCCTGGTAATGAAAAGGTTCTACATTAGAAGGAGAGCCCGTCAGAAGAATACCGTCCAGGGCGTCCAGAATATCGGACGGCGGGAACAGATCCGCCAGGGACGGAAGCAGCACTGGCAGGCCCTTGGCGGCTGTCGCGACAGCCCGGGAATATTTATCGCCACTGGTGTGATAAGTATGCAGACCAATCTGCCTGGAGCAGGTGGTGACGCCGATTAACGGCAGGCGAGACATGAAGCACCCCGGTATTATTGCTGTTATGGGTTTGAATCGAGCTTAGCCTTGTTCATTTTTTTACACAACACCCCCGTAAAAAATACAACACGGCCCGCTCAAGGCTGCGGGCGCCAAGCCCCTTAAAGGGAAAAAAACGCCCTAAATTGCCTCAAAAAAGCCCTGCCGGTGCTTTTTTAGGGCAAAAAACGCCCTGCTTGACTTCGGCATGCCGTTCGGGTTGACTGGCTTTCAAAGAGATCAATGATTGATATTTTTAACAACAAAGGTGTTGCATCATGTCGGTACCCCCGCGTGCCGTTCAGCTTAACGAAGCGAACGCGTTCCTTAAGGAACATCCTGAGGTTCTGTACGTTGACCTTCTGATTGCGGATATGAATGGTGTGGTGCGCGGCAAGCGCATAGAACGCACCAGCCTCCACAAGGTTTACGAGAAAGGCATCAACCTGCCGGCCTCTTTATTTGCCCTGGATATCAATGGCTCTACGGTGGAAAGCACCGGCCTGGGTCTGGACATCGGCGATGCCGACCGGATCTGTTATCCAATCCCTGACACCCTGTGCAACGAGCCTTGGCAGAAGCGCCCAACTGCGCAACTGTTGATGACCATGCACGAACTCGAAGGCGAGCCTTTCTTCGCCGACCCGCGTGAAGTCCTGCGTCAAGTCGTGACCAAGTTCGATGAACTGGGCCTGACTATCTGCGCCGCATTCGAGCTGGAGTTCTACCTGATCGACCAGGAGAACGTGAATGGACGCCCACAACCGCCCCGCTCGCCGATTTCCGGCAAACGCCCGCATTCGACCCAGGTCTACCTGATCGATGACCTCGACGAATACGTCGATTGCCTCCAGGACATTCTGGAAGGGGCCAAGGAGCAAGGCATCCCCGCCGACGCCATCGTCAAGGAAAGTGCCCCGGCGCAGTTCGAAGTGAACTTGCACCACGTGGCCGACCCGATCAAGGCCTGTGACTACGCGGTCCTGCTCAAGCGCCTGATCAAGAACATCGCCTACGACCATGAAATGGACACCACCTTCATGGCCAAGCCTTATCCGGGCCAGGCGGGTAATGGTCTGCACGTCCACATCTCGATTCTTGATAAAGATGGCAAGAATATTTTTGCCAGCGAGGATCCCGAGCAGAACGCCGCATTGCGTCATGCGATCGGCGGTGTGCTCGAGACCCTGCCCGCGCAGATGGCTTTCCTCTGCCCGAACGTCAACTCCTACCGTCGTTTCGGCGCACAGTTCTATGTGCCGAACTCGCCGACCTGGGGTTTGGACAACCGCACCGTGGCCTTGCGCGTCCCTACCGGTTCGGCCGATGCCGTGCGCCTGGAACACCGCGTCGCCGGTGCCGATGCCAACCCGTACCTGCTGATGGCCTCCGTGTTGGCAGGTGTGCACCATGGCCTGGTCAACAAGATCGAGCCCGGTGCGCCGGTGGAAGGCAATAGCTACGAGCAGCACGAGCAAAGCTTGCCGAACAACTTGCGCGATGCTCTGCGCGAGCTGGACGACAGCGAAGTCATGGCCAAGTACATCGACCCGAAATACATCGATATCTTCGTGGCCTGCAAGGAGAGCGAGCTGGAGGAGTTCGAACACTCCATCTCTGACCTCGAGTACAACTGGTACCTGCATACCGTGTAAGCGGCTGCGGTAAACAAAGAAACGCCGCAGGCCTTATGGCCTGCGGCGTTTTCTTATTTGGGTGAATGGCCGCCTTCGGCGGATCGCGAGCAAGCTCAGCCCCCACAGGGGCTCTTTGTGATCATTTGGTCTCATTCACAATATATTGCTCTGGGAGCAAGGCTGCCCGCGATGCCAGCCTGGCAGACAACACAGGACCCGACTCGTACAATGCCCGGCAGCCCCGCAGGAGACGCCCATGACGCGCATCGCCCCCCCCCGCAAACCCCGCGCACGCAGCCAGGCCCGGATCGACAGCATTCTTGATGCCGCCCGTACGCTGCTTGCAGCCGAAGGCGTGGCCAGCCTATCGATCTACAGCGTCGCCGAGCGCGCCGGGATCCCGCCCTCTTCCGTGTACCACTTCTTCGCCAGCGTCCCGGCCCTGCTCGAAGCCCTGACCGCCGACGTCCACGCCGCCTTTCGCGCCAGCCTGCAAGCACCGATCGATCACGCGACGTTGAACCACTGGCACGACCTGTCACGGCTGGTGGAACAGCGCATGCTCATCATCTACAGCCAGGATGCCGCCGCTCGCCAACTGATCCTGGCCCAGCACGGCCTGACCGAAGTCACTCAGGCCGACCGCCAGCACGACCTCGAACTGGGCGACCTGATGCATAAGGTGTTCGATCACCATTTCGCCCTGCCGCCCCTGCCCGGCGATGTCGACGTGTTCGCCCTGGCCATGGAACTGGCCGACCGCGTCTACGCCCGCTCGGTACAACAACATGGCCAGATCACCCCGCGCATGGCCGAAGAAGGCATGCGGGTGTTCGATGCGTACCTGGGGCTGTATCTGCCGCCGTATTTGCCCAAGCGCTCTGATTGATCGCTGATCGCCAGGAACCAGAAAGCCCCGAAGGGCTCACACCGTCCGGGGCTGTGGGTCAGGCATCGCTCACAACTTGGCGATAGACACCTCGGTGGATTTGACGAAGGCAATCACTTCGCTGCCGATCGCCAGTTCCAACTCCTTGACCGAGCGGGTGGTGATGACCGAAGTGACGATGCCCGACGCGGTCTGCACGTCGATTTCCGACAACACGTCGCCTTCGACGATTTCCTTGATGGTGCCTTTGAACTGGTTGCGTACGTTGATGGCTTTGATGGTCATGGTGTCGATTCCTGTCTGGAGGATGTTATTGCGCCCAACGCAATTGCGTGGGCAAGGGTGAAACGGGTTCCGGTTCCGGCGGTTGACCGGGCAAGGACAGCACGCGGTTGAGGACTTCGGTTTCCAGGCTCGCCAGGCGATGAGAGCCGCGAACCCGTGGGCGTGGCAGGTCGATGGGCAGGTCGAGGCCGATCTGGCCGTCCTCGACCAAGATCACCCGATCGGCAATCGCCACCGCTTCGCTGACATCGTGGGTCACCAGCAACACCGTGAAGCCGTGCTGTTGCCAGAGATTTTCGATCAGTTGCTGCATCTCGATACGGGTCAGGGCGTCCAGGGCTCCCAAGGGTTCATCGAGCAGCAACAGGCGTGGCTGATGAATCAGCGCGCGGGCCAGGGCCACCCGTTGTTTCTGTCCGCCGGACAACGCCGCCGGCCACTCATGGGCACGGTCGGCCAAGCCGACGGCTTCCAGTGCCTGCAACGCCTGCGCACGCCAGTGGCCCTTGAGCCCGAGGCCGACGTTATCAATGACTTTTTTCCAGGGCAGCAAGCGCGCTTCCTGGAACATCAACCGTGTTTCCTGTTGCACAGCACTCAACGCTGCCGAGCCCGCCCACAGTTGGCCGTCCGTGGGTTGATCGAGGCCGGCCAGCAACCGCAGCAAGGTACTTTTGCCACAGCCGCTGCGACCGACCACGGCCACGAACTGTCCGGCCGGGACATGCAGGTCGATATCACGCAGCACTTGGCGCGTGCCGAAGGTTTTTTGCAGCTTGCGCACGGCCAGCGGGATGCCACGCAGCAGGCGCGAAGGTTGTTGGGCGTTCATGCGGCACCTGCCTTGTTCACTTGGTACGCCGGGTGCCAGCGCAGCCAGACCCGCTCAAGCCCGCGGGCGGCAAGGTCAGCCAATTTGCCCAGCACGGCGTACAGGAGAATCGCCAGCACCACCACATCGGTTTGCAGGAACTCCCGGGCATTCATTGCCAGATAGCCAATGCCGGAGCTGGCCGAGATGGTTTCCGCCACGATCAGCGTCAACCACATGAAGCCCAGGGCGAAGCGCACGCCCACCAGGATCGAAGGCAAGGCGCCCGGCAGGATCACCTGGCGAAACAGGCGCAAGCCGGACAAGCCATAACTGCGGGCCATCTCCACCAGCGCCGGATCGACGTTGCGAATCCCGTGGTAGGTGTTGAGGTAGATCGGGAACAACGTGCCCAGCGCCACCAGGAAAATCTTCGCCGACTCATCAATGCCAAACCACAGGATCACCAACGGAATCAGCGCCAGGTGCGGGACGTTCCTGAGCATTTGTACGGAACTGTCCAGCAGGCGCTCGCCCCATTTCGACAAACCGGTGATGAAGCCCAGCGCCAGGCCGATGCCGCCGCCGATCAGAAAGCCCACCGCTGCGCGCCAACCGCTGATCGCCAGGTGCGTCCAGATCTCACCGCTACGCACCAGGTTGACCCCGGCCTCGATCACGGCCACGGGTGCCGGCAGGATCCGCGTGGACAACCCACCGGCCGACACCGACAGTTGCCATGCCGCCAGCAACAGCAGCGGCACCACCCAGGGGGCGAGGCTGTGAATGATTTTCTTCATGGTTGCCTCAGCTCTGGGATGCGGTTTTGGGAAAAATATCGTTGGCGACCATTTCACCGAACGGGCTCACATAGCCCTGGCTCTTGGGCAACTCCGGACGCTCTACGTCCAGGTGGGGAAACAGCAGTTCCGCCACGCGATAGGCCTCTTCCAAGTGTGGATAACCGGAAAAGATAAAGGTGTCGATGCCAAGGTCGGCGTATTCCTTGACCCGCGCCGCCACGGTCAGACCATCGCCCACCAGCGCCGTACCGGCACCGCCGCGAACCAGGCCAACGCCGGCCCAGAGATTGGGGCTGACTTCCAGCTTGTCGCGACTGCCACCGTGCAGGGCGGCCATGCGTTGCTGGCCCACTGAGTCGAAGCGCGCCAGGGAAGCCTGGGCACCGGCAATGGTGTCGTCGTCCAAGTGGGAAATCAGCCGGTCGGCCGCTTGCCAGGCTTCGGCGTTGGTTTCACGCACGATCACATGCAGGCGGATGCCGAAGCGCACGGTACGGCCAAGCTTCGCGGCTTTGGCTCGCACTTGTTCGATTTTCTGCGCAACGGCCGCGGGCGGCTCGCCCCAGGTCAGCACCATGTCCACCTGCTCGGCCGCCAGGTCCTGGGCGGCTTGCGACGAGCCACCGAAATACAGCGGCGGACGCGGTTGCTGGATCGGTGGATAGAGCAACTTGGCGCCCTTCACACTGATGTGCTCACCGTCGTAATCCACGGTTTCGCCTTCCAGCACCCGGCGCCAGATGCGGGTGAATTCCACCGACGCCTGGTAGCGTTGCTCGTGGTCGAGGAACAGGCCGTCGCCGGCCAACTCATCCGGGTCGCCGCCGGTCACCAGGTTGAACAGCGCGCGCCCGCGGGACAATCGGTCCAGGGTTGCGGCCTGACGCGCTGCCACCGTCGGGGAAATGATCCCGGGGCGCAGGGCGACGAGGAATTTCAGGCGCTGGGTCACCGGAATCAACGAAGCGGCCACCAGCCAAGAGTCCTCGCAGGAACGCCCGGTGGGGATCAGCACGCCGCCAAAACCCAGTCGATCCGCAGCCTGGGCAACTTGTTGCAGGTAACCGTGATCGACGGCGCGGGCGCCTTCGGCAGTGCCGAGGTAATGGCCGTCGCCGTGGGTAGGCAGGAACCAGAAAATATTGAGGCTCATGGTGTGGTCTCCTAAGGGATCGAATTACTGCGCGTTCGCAACGGTCGCCGGCGGCGTCCAGATCACGTCCTTGATGCTCAAGGGTTTGGGAATCAATTTGAGCTGGTAGAAGCTGTCGGCGATTTTCTGCTGCGCCGCCACCACTTCCGGCGTGAGGAACAACGCCCCATAGCCTTGGCGTTTCACCGACGTCAGGGTGATGTCGGCGGGCAGACCGAGCAGCGGCGATAGTTGCTTGGTCACGTCTTCAGAGTTGGCCCTGGACCACTCCCCCACTGCGCGCACCTCTTCCACCAGCGTCGTGATGACCTGGGGATTTTTTTGCGCGTAAGGTTTGGTGGCGAGGTAGAACTGGTGGTTATCGACGATGCCTTTACCATCACGCAGGGTGCATGCCTGCAACTGTTGTTCGGCGGCAGCCTGGTACGGATCCCAGATCACCCAGGCATCGACGCTGCCACGCTCGAAGGCGGCGCGGGCGTCGGCCGGCGGCAGGAAAACGGTCTGGACATCGGAATACTTCAGGCCTGCATCCTCCAGCGCCCGCACCAACAGGTAGTGGACATTGGAGCCTTTGTTCAGCACGACTTTCTTGCCCTTGAGGTCTTGCACCGACTGGATGGCCGACCCCTTGGGCACCAGGATCGCCTCGCTGGTGGGCGCCGGTGGCTCGTAAGCGACGTAGAGCAGGTCGGCGCCCGCGGCCTGGGCAAACACCGGCGGGGTTTCACCGGTCACGCCGAAGTCGATGGAGCCGACGTTCAAGCCTTCAAGCAACTGCGGGCCGCCGGGGAACTCGGTCCATTGCACATCCACGCCGAGGACTGCGAGACGTTTCTCCAATGAACCCTTGGCCTTGAGCAGCACCAGGGTGCCGTGTTTCTGATAACCGATCCGCAAGGTTTCGGCTTGAGCTTGGGTGATGACGCCGAGGGACACAGCCGCAGCAAACAGAGCGACCAGCCCGCGACGCAAAATGACAGTGCGCATGGCGCCTCTCCTTTTTGCTGTGGGGTTTTGGCTGCACCTGCTGGGCCGTTGGCGGCTGAGTAAGGTGAGTTGAATCAGGGTATTCGGGGTTCAAATGCTCCAGCGAGCACTCAACAAACGTTCGTTCAATACACTGGGGGCCGGCGGGCCATGGCGCTGAAAAACTGTTCCAGCGCCTCGTCCAGGCGCTGTTGCAGGGCCGCTGCCAATTGCGCCTGGGCGCTGCCTTCGCCATAAGCGATCTGGTTGTCTTCGGCAAAGATCCCGTGGAGCATTTCCTGGGCCTTGAGCGCCGACAACACCGGCTTGAGTGCGTAATCCACTGCCAGCATGTGGGCGATGCTGCCGCCGGTTGCCATCGGCAACACCACTTTATGGGCCAGGGCCCATTCAGGCAGCAGGTCCAGCACGGTCTTCAACGCACCGGAAAAAGACGCCTTGTACACCGGCGTGGCGATCAACAGGCCGTCGGCATTTTCGATCTGCTGGAGCAGGTCGACCACCTTTGGGCTGTCGAAACGGGCATGGAGCAGGTCTTCGGCCGGGAAGTCGCGCACCTGATAACTCACCACGTCCACACCTTGCTGCTGCAACCAGCGTTGCGAGCGCTCCAACAGCACTCCGGAGCGGGAGCGTTGGCTGGGACTGCCACCGAGTGAGACGACCAACATGCCTGCTATTCCTTAACTGTCACGTGCGATTCGCGGTGGGCGATCTCGCTGCATGGGTCAAACCATACCAGGGGATCTATATACCTTTAAATTATATTTATTCATTTGGTTATGCAGTTTAGAGATATGCAACTCAGTTTCCTTGGCGCAATACAAAAAAAGGCCGTCGAAACAGCCAAAACCCTTGGTGCACAGAGCACCTTGTGGGAGCGAGCCAGCTCGCGATAGCGGTTTATCAGCCAACCTCGACGCAGGCAGATCCGACACCCTCGCGAGCAGGCTCGCTCCCACAAGTTTTTGCGTTAGCGGTTAGGTTGGGGGGTCAACCGCAGGTAAGGTTTCACAGCGCGGTAGCCCTTGGGAAAGCGCTGCTTGAGTTCCTCTTCATCCTTGAGCGACGGCACGATCACCACGTCATCACCGTCCTGCCAGTTGGCCGGGGTGGCGACTTTGTAGTTGTCGGTCAGTTGCAGGGAGTCGATCACTCGCAGGATTTCGTTGAAATTGCGCCCGGTGCTGGCCGGGTAGGTGATGGTCAGGCGAATTTTTTTGTTCGGGTCGATCACGAACAGTGAGCGCACGGTCAAAGTGTCGCTGGCGTTGGGGTGGATCAGGTCGTACAGGTCCGACACCTTGCGGTCAGCATCGGCCAGGATCGGAAAATTGACCACAGCGTTTTGCGTCTCGTTGATGTCCTCGATCCACTTGTGGTGTGAGTCCACCGGGTCCACCGAGAGGGCAATAGCCTTGACTCCGCGCTGGGCGAACTCGTCCTTGAGCTTGGCGGTGAGGCCCAGTTCGGTAGTGCAGACCGGCGTGAAGTCCGCCGGGTGGGAAAACAGCACGCCCCAGCTGTCGCCGAGCCATTCGTGGAAGCGAATCTTGCCGGCGCTGGAATCCTGTTCAAAGTCGGGGGCGATGTCGCCGAGTCTGAGGCTCATGGTGCGGCTCCTGGATGAGAGGGTTGTGAGTCCAAACTTTGCACCGCTTTCGATTGCTTTAAAAAGAATGAATATCCATTTATGTAGATCTTTAGTGAATATAAAAAACTGTTCACTGGCGCCATAACGCATACCGGCACAAGATCGTCAGCGAGGTTCGAGAAGGCCTCGAGTTGCTGTAAAGAGGAGAAGGTTCGGGGAAGGCTACAGGGGTGGGCCAGACCCGAAACGCAAAAGCCCCGCCCGGCGTGTTGCCGGGCGGGGCTTTTTTTACTTCGCTACGTCTTACATGAAGTTGTAAGTGTAGTTGAAGATCAGGCGGGTTTGATCCTGGCTGTCGCCGGCACCGCTGCTACGGTAGGTACCCTGACGCAAGGTAGTGCCGAAGCCTTTCAACGCACCTTGTTGGACTACGTAATCCACACGCATGTCGCGTTCCCACTCGGAGTAATCGCTTCCACCAGCAGTGGCGGATTTGACATCGTCACCACGCAGGTAGGAAACCGAGGCTTTCAGGCCTGGAACGCCCAAGGAAGCGAAGTCGTAGGAGTATTGGCCAAAGGTGGTGTTTTCACCGGCACGGACAAACCCGTTGATCATGCTGTCGGTGAACAGGTAGAAACTCGCGCCACCGGCACCTTCGGGACGACCGTTGCTGTCAACCACGTTGCCCTGGTTCAGGTATACAAAGCCACCGTCATCACCGACTTGCTGGTGACCCAGCAGAAAGGCACTGCCGCCGAGGGTGTAAGTGAATATCGCGCTCCAGGTCTTGTTATCGACCTCGCCCCGATTCTTCGCATAACCATTGTTGTTGTTGAAGAAATGGGTAGCGTCACCGTTGCGACCGTCGGAACTGCTGTCGAAGTAACGCAAGTCGGTCTTGAACGACTGGCCTTCGCTGATCGGGAACACATGAACCGCGCCCAGGAAGTGCTGCTTGTAGTAATCCTGCAGGTTGGCGTAGTAGTACTGCAGCGTAAGGTCTTTGGTGACCTTCCAGTCAGCACCGGCATAACGGAACTGGTTGCTGTCCTCGGTACCGCCCGCCACTGCCAGACCAGTGCTGTTGCTCGATGCACGGCCTGTGGCGTGTTCCAACTGACCAGCGTTGAAGGTGACGTTGTCGATTTCCTTGGAGGTGATGGTGCCACCTTCAAAGGTCTGTGGCAGCAGACGGCTGTCGTTGGAAACCAGGATCGGCAAGGCAGGCGCTAGTGCACCACCCAGGTGAGCTTCGGTTTTGGAGAAAAGTGCCTTTACGTTACCGGACAAACGGCTCCAGTCATGGACCGCCGAACCATCAGTATCGGCTGGCATATAGGAGCTAGCGTTACGGCCTCTCCCGCCATCGAGACGAATGCCCACCAGTGCCTGAGCGTCGATACCGAAACCCACAACACCTTGCGTGAAGCCGGACTTGTAGTCGAACTTCAGGCCGGTACCCGTTTCGCGCAGGTCTTCTTTGCCCGTTTCGTGGTTGTCATTATTGAAATACAACGTACGAGAACTGACAGACGCCTTGCTGTCCTCGATAAAACCAGCGGCGCCTGCCTGCTGCGCCAAAACCCCAACGGCCACAGCCAGGGCCAAGGTGGACTTGTTCATGCTTCGCTCCTCTCGTTTTCTAATTCTTGTGTGCCTTTGGCTCCGGGTCGAACGCCCGGAATCCGCGGATGCGCGATTAGCGCCAGACCGTGACTGACAAGTCAATCGTAACCATTTATGACTACGACCAAGGTCTAACTCCTCTACACCGGCCCGCAGGACAATGAATTCTTTATCATTCAAAAAATAATTGTTTCAACAGTTTTCAGCCCGCTTCGACATAAGGCCACTGCCACAGCACCATCAGGCCGTGACAGGACTTATCGGCGACGCAGGGGATTACTGAACGATGACTCGTCGGGAATTTACAAGGCCGAGAATTCTTGGCAGCGAGCTATGTTTGCGCGCCTCCTGCGCCTTCGATTCCTGTTCACGACAGCTCGCGCATGCCGCGATCTTGACGTGTTCCAGGCTAGCTGCTCATTGTCTGAAATCAAGAAGATCGCGGCAGGGAGAATTTCCCGAAGATCGCCTACAAGGATTTTTCGAAAATCTTCGAATTACGCTGATAGTTGTAGAGCGATGCCCGCGCCGCCGGCAGGCGCTCGACGCTGCTGGGCTCGAAACCGCGTTCGCGGAACCAGTGGGCAGTCCGGGTCGTCAGTACGAACAACGTCTTGAGCCCCTTGGCGCGGGCCCGGGCTTCGATCCGCTCCAGCAGTTCATCGCCCCGGCCACCGTGGCGGTACTCCGGGTTCACGGCCAGGCAGGCCAGTTCCCCGGCATCCGAATCGGCAATCTGGTACAACGCCGCGCAGGCGATGATCATACCTTCGCGCTCGACCACGCTGAACTGCTCGATCTCGCGCTC
Organism: Pseudomonas sp. RL_105y_Pfl2_101; assembly: GCF_963970585.1. Classification (NCBI taxonomy): domain Bacteria; kingdom Pseudomonadati; phylum Pseudomonadota; class Gammaproteobacteria; order Pseudomonadales; family Pseudomonadaceae; genus Pseudomonas; species Pseudomonas sp. RL_105y_Pfl2_101. Next base: position 194,589 of record NZ_CAXAPG010000005.1, on the reverse strand, counting down.
CAGCACTTCGCGGGAGCGACGCACCAGGACCCCCTGTTCTTCCAGCGGGCTGATCAGGTCCAACAGGCCGCCAACGTCCTCGATGGCCGCTTCGCGTACCACCTCGAATTGCTCCTGGGCCACCAGCGTACCGCTGCCATCGCGGGTGAACAGTTCGGCCAGCAGCGCACCGTCCTCGGCATAGCTGACGATATGGCTGCGGGCCACGCCGCCACGACAGGCCTGGGCTGCCGCATCCAGCAATTCGGCCTGATAGTCGCCGCCCAGGCGTTGCATATGGCCCGGAACCTGTTGCGGGCGCAATTCGCGAACCAGCCGCCCGTCCTCACCGATAAGCCCCTGCTCGGCACCGAACAGCAGCAGCTTGTCGGCTGCCAGGTCGATGGCCGCCCGGGTGGCAACGTCTTCACAGGCGAGGTTGAAGATCTCTCCGGTGGGCGAATAACCCAACGGCGACAGCAGCACGATGGAGCGCTCGTCCAGCAAACGATTGATGCCCTTGCGATCGACCCGGCGCACCTCACCGGTGTGGTGATAATCCACGCCTTCGAGCACACCGATCGGCCGTGCCGTGACCAGGTTGCCGCTGGCAACCCGCAGCCGCGAGCCCTGCATGGGCGAGGACGCCATGTCCATGGACAGGCGAGCCTCGATGGCGATGCGCAACTGACCGACCGCGTCGATCACACACTCCAGGGTCTCGGCATCGGTGATGCGCATGCCATGGTGGTAATGGGGCGTGAGGCCCCGTGCGGCGAGGCGGGTCTCGATCTGCGGCCGCGAACCATGGACCAGCACCAGGCGCACGCCGAGGCTGTGCAGCAGGACCAGGTCATGGACGATGTTGCCGAAATTAGGGTGTTCCACCCCGTCGCCGGGCAGCATGACGATGAAGGTGCAATCGCGGTGGGCGTTGATGTAGGGCGAAGCGTGACGAAGCCAATTGACGTATTCGGGCATGAACCTGGACCTGTAATAAATAACAGCCAAAAAAAAGACGAAACAGAACGCACAACGGGCTGGTGGTTATCGTCGGAACAGGCTTGGCGACACGCGCGCTCTCCTCAAGTGATGAATACGGCCCCGCGAGGGGGCAATTTAACCGACCGTGGCCGGTGTCAGGCAGTAATGACCGATCAATTGTTGCAACAGCTGTACGGTAGGTTGCAAACGTGACATTTCAAGGTACTCGCCCGGCTGGTGGGCGCAGGCGATATCGCCAGGGCCGAGCACCAGGGTTTCGCAGCCAAGGCGCTGAAGATAAGGCGCTTCGGTGCCAAACGCCACTGCTTCGGCACGATGGCCGGTGAGTCGCTCGGCCACCCGTACCAGCTCGCAGTCTTCGGCCTGCTCGAAGGGTGGCACTTCAGGGAACAGCGGTGCGTAGTCGATCTTGACTTTATGGCGTTCGGCGATGGGGTCGAGCTTCTGTTGGATCGCTGCCCGCAGCACTTGCGGGTCCATGCCCGGCAAGGGCCGCAAGTCGAATTCCATGGAACACTGGCCGCAGATCCGGTTGGGGTTGTCGCCACCATGGATGCAGCCGAAGTTCAGGGTCGGTTGCGGCACAGTGAACTGCGGGTTACGGAACTCACGCTGCCATTGCAGGCGCAGCCCGCGCAGTTCGCCCATGGCATCGTGCATGGCTTCCAGCGCGCTGTGGCCCAGGCTCGGGTCGGAGGAGTGGCCGCTGCGCCCGAGAATGTCGATGCGCTCCATCATCACGCCTTTGTGCAGGCGAATCGGCCGCAAGCCCGTCGGCTCACCGATCACCGCCGCACGCCCCAGCGGTCGCCCGGCATCGGCCAGGGCCCGGGCGCCGGCCATGGAGCTTTCTTCATCACAGGTGGCGAGGATCAGCAACGGTTGCTTGAACGGTTGGTCCAGCAGCGGCTTGACCGCTTCAATGACCAAGGCGAAAAAGCCCTTCATGTCACAGCTGCCCAGGCCAACCCAACGGCCATCGACCTCGGTGAGCTTCAACGGATCGGTCTGCCACAACGCGCCGTCGAACGGCACCGTATCGCTGTGGCCAGCCAGCACCAGGCCGCCGGGGCCACTGCCGAAACTGGCCAGCAGGTTGAATTTGCCGGGGCTGACCTGCTGGATATCACAGCAGAACCCAAGCTCAGTGAGCCAGCCTGCCAGCAGCTCGATCACGGCACCGTTGGACTGGTCCAGCCCAGGCTGGGTACAACTGACCGAAGGCGTGGCGATCAGGGCAGCGAATTGATCTTTCATGGACGGCAAAGGCATCGCTGACTCCGGGCTTACAGATTGATGTCCATCATAGAACCATCCGACGCCAGGAATAAACCGTCGCAGCACCTAGGGCGGGTGACTCCTGTACACTGCACGGCCTTGGCAGCCACACTTTCCCCCGGCTGCGCACCCGATCCCTGGATTTTCCGGCCATGCAGAAAGAAACCGAAATCAAACTCCGCGTCAGCCGCGAGACCCTGGCAGCCTTGCGCGAGCATCCGCTGCTGAAAAAACGCAACAAGAGTGGCTGGGAACGCCACGAACTGATGAACCAGTATTTCGACACGCCGGAGCGTGACTTGGCCCGGGCCAAGGTCGCCCTGCGCCTGCGTCGCGACGGCGAAGAGGTGATCCAGACCCTCAAGACCCGCGGCCAGAGCGTTGCCGGCCTGTCCGAGCGCAACGAGTACGATTGGCACCTGCCCAAGGCCAAGCTCGACTTGAAAAAACTCGACGGCGAATGCTGGCCCGAGGCCTTGGCCGAACTGGACAAGAAAACCCTCAAGGCCATCTTCACCACCGATTTCGTTCGCGAACGCGCTGAAATCGCCTGGGGCCGTGGCAAAAGCAAGGTGGTCATTGAAGCCGCCCTGGACCTGGGCTACGTCGTGGTCGGCAAGCAGAAGGAAGAAATCTGCGAACTGGAGCTGGAACTGCGCGAAGGTGAACCCGCCGCCCTGCTGGAACTGGCCGCCGAGCTGGCCGCGACCCTGCCCTTGATGCCTTGCGACATCAGCAAGGCCGAGCGTGGCTATCGCCTGTATGACGCAGGCAGCTACGCCCTGAGCCTGCCGGCCCCGCAACTGACCGCCGAAACGCCATTGGATGACGCCTTCGCCGCGCTGAGCTGGCATTTGCTCGGCAGCAGCCAGCGCCTGGCCGAACAATACCGTTTCAACGGCCACTGGCGCCTGCTGCAGGACTGGGTGGAAAACCTCGCCGAGCTGCGTGCCTTGCTCAGCAGCCTCGGCCAGGCCGCGCCGCGCCAATCGACCCACGACTTGCGCCTGGCCCTGGACGCGTTGCTGGAAGACTGGCGCCCACTGGTCCAGGCCGGCCTGGATGACGAAGACGTGCGCAAGGCGGCGCCGGAACAGTTCCTGGAAGAGCTGCAAGACCCACGCTGGGGCCTGTTTTCCCTCAACACTTCACGCTGGCTGCTGGCTCGCAGCTGGGCCGCCGAGCGCAACACCCGGGGCAATCGCCAGGGCGCGGCGCAACTGGGCAGCTGGCTGCCGCGCCTGCTCGGCGAAGAATCCTCGTCCCTGCAACTGCAACGCTACCAGCAGCAGCCGGAAGACCTGGCCGAGCAACTGCCGCGCATCGAGCGCATCCAGGCCTGGCTACACCACGCCCGCCTTGCGCTGGATATCCCGGAAATGGATCGCCTCTACGGCGAGCTGAACAAACTAGCGCAACTGGCCAACCAACCGATCACCGACGAAACGCTGGATGCGCGTAAGCAGCAGGCAATCGCGGTTTACCAGAATCGGGCTTGGAAGACTTTGCTGCGCCTGTAATACCGCCATCGCGAGCAAGCTCGCTCCCATATGGGCTATCGGTCGTACGCGCTATTCGTGTTCACTGAAGGATCCATGGTGGGAGCGGGCCTGCTCGCGAAGAGGCCAGCACATCCTCCATAGAACTCAGCGCAACACCGGTAGACTCGTCGTCGACTTGATCTCCGACAGCGCCACGATCGAGTTCACTTCCTGGATCCCCGGCACCATCGACAGCTTTTCAAAAAAGAATCGCTCATACGCCTCGATGTCCGCCGTGACGATGCGCAGCAGAAAATCCACCGACCCCATCAGCACGTAACACTCCAGCACTTCGGGGAAGCCGCGGATCGCCTCGGTGAACTCGGTGAAGTTCGAGCGACCGTGGGCGTTGAGTTTGATTTCGGCGAAGATCTGCGTGTTGAGGCCAATTTTCTTGCGATCCAGCAAGGTCACCTGGCCGCGAATGATGCCCTCCTCCTTCATCCGCTGGATCCGCCGCCAGCACGGCGATTGAGACAAACCGACCTGTTCGGCGATCTGCGCACTGGATAGCGAGGCGTCCTCCTGTAGCAGTGCCAGTATCCTGCGGTCGTAGCTATCCAGTTCGCCGTGCATAATCAAACCCGAAATGATTGATTTTGAGAATAAAGGGAATCGAAATATCGCGATAATCACTCATCTTAGATAAGAAATACCCCGGAGCGCATGTAAATATTTCTCCCGCCACCAAGGAGACGAACATGCCCCCACTCGAAGCCATTGCCATAACCCCGACCCGCGCCGACGTCTGGCACGCAGCCAATCCCCATTGCCGGGTGCAGTACCAGATATTGGCCGAAGCCGAGCCGGATTTACTGTGCCGGGCGTTGAACCTGTTTGCCTTGCAGGGCCTGACGCCGCAGCAGGTTCGTATCGAACGCCTCGACGAGATGCTGTCGCTGGACATCGTCATGGATGGACTGAGCTGGCACCGTGCCCAGGTCATCGCTGAAAAATTACGTAACTTGATCAGCGTCTGCTCGGTGGACCTGCAGGACGCCGATATTGCGCACGCTGGGCCGGCCCAAGCCGTCTGCTGAACGCCTACGGGCAAGAATTGGTAACGCATTGTTCAGGTAGTGGCCCAACGGCCTACGGCGTCGGGACTATTCTTTTGCAGACCGAGCGAGGACGCCGAAGCGTCTGTATCGCGGCTTTGCTGCAATTGTCCAATAGGAACCCGCATGTCCACCAAACACGCCACTCAGGACCGCTGGCTGGACCTCAACGATCTGCTACGCCAACTGGTCGCCCAGGGCCTCATCAGCCAGGATTCAGCCGAAACCGCGCTGAACGCCCGCCGACGTCACAGCGCCAATAGCCAGTTGCATCCGCTGGAGTTCATCGCCAACCAGCACCTGGACGATCTCAGCCGACCTGGCAAGCACCTGGACCTGGAGAACCTGAGCCTGTGGCTGTCCCAGCAGGCCGACCAGCCGTACATGCGCATCGACCCGTTGAAAATCAACGTCGCGGCCGTGACGCCCTTGATGTCCTATGCCTTTGCCCAGCGCCACAAGATCCTTGCGGTGGCGGTCGATCGTGACGCCGTCACCATCGCCAGCGCACAGCCCTACGTCAACAGCTGGGAAGCCGACCTGACCCACGTGCTCAAACTGCCGATCAAGCGGGTGGTCGCCAACCCGGTGGACATCCAGCGCTTGAGCGTGGAGTTCTATCGCCTGGCCAAATCGGTCAGCGGCGCCACCACGGTCGATCAGCAACCGAGCAACCTGAGCAATTTCGAACAGTTGCTCAACCTGGGCGCCAGCGACCAGGAGCCGGACGCCAACGACGCCCACATCGTCAATATCGTCGACTGGCTGTTCCAGTACGCCTTCCAGCAGCGCGCCAGTGATATCCACATCGAACCGCGCCGCGAGCAGGGCACCGTGCGGTTTCGCATCGACGGGGTGCTGCACACCGTCTATCAGTTCCCGCCGCAGGTCACGATGGCAATCGTCAGTCGTCTCAAGAGCCTGGGGCGGATGAACGTCGCGGAAAAACGCAAACCCCAGGACGGTCGGGTCAAGACCAAGACCCCGGACGGCGGCGAAGTGGAATTGCGCCTGTCGACCTTGCCCACCGCGTTCGGCGAAAAAATGGTCATGCGGATCTTCGACCCGGAAGTGTTGCTCAAGGACTTCGACCAACTCGGTTTCTCCGCCGATGACCTGCGTCGCTGGCAGGACATGACCCGCCAGCCCAACGGCATCATCCTGGTGACCGGCCCCACCGGTTCCGGCAAGACCACCACGCTCTACACCACCCTCAAGAAACTGGCGACGCCGCAAGTGAACCTCTGCACCATCGAGGACCCGATTGAAATGGTCGAGGCCTCCTTCAACCAGATGCAGGTCCAGCACAACATCGACCTGACCTTCGCTGCCGGGGTGCGGGCGCTGATGCGACAAGACCCGGACATCATCATGATCGGTGAGATCCGCGACCTGGAGACCGCCGAAATGGCGATCCAGGCGGCGCTCACCGGGCACCTTGTCCTGTCGACGCTGCACACCAACGACGCGCCGAGCGCCATCAGTCGCCTGCTGGAGCTGGGTGTGCCCCATTACCTGATCAAGGCCACCGTGCTCGGGGTCATGGCCCAGCGGCTGGTGCGCGTCCTGTGCCCGCAATGCAAGGCCCCCCTGACCCTGGATGAAGATGACTGGCAAGCCCTGACCCGGCCCTGGCAGGCGCCGCTGCCGGGCAATGCCCAACAAGCCGTCGGTTGCCTGGAATGCCGTGACACCGGTTACCGCGGCCGTGCCGGCGTCTACGAAATCATGCAACTGACCGACAGCGTCAAGGCCTTGATCCACCCCGACACCGACCTCCTGGCGGTGCGCCACCAGGCATTCAAGGAAGGCATGCGCAGCCTGCGACTGTCCGGGGCGCAAAAAGTGGCGGCAGGCTTGACCACCGTTGAGGAAGTGCTGCGGGTGACGCCGCAGAGCGAACAGAAATAGCGACGGGAAGTTGATCCCCGCTGAGCCGTAGGGGCTGGGTAGGAGCTGTCGAGTGCAACGAGGCTGCGATCTTGTCCCAGACAATTGAGCCGGAAGCGAAAGATCAAGATCAAGATCAAAAGATCGCAGCCTTCGGCAGCTCCTACAGGGCTCAACGTGTCACTAAATCTCCACGGCACAAGGACTATAGGGAAGATAATGGTCGCTTGCCTTACACTCAGGGCTCGCAGGTCCATCTCAATTCGCACAGGGAACCGTCATGCAGATTGGTAGCGTACTTTTACTTTTCATCGGCCTCGTGGTCGCCATTCTCTTCATGGGTTTCAAGGTCGTGCCCCAGGGCTACCAATGGACCGTCGAACGCTTTGGCCGCTACACCAACACGCTCAAGCCCGGCCTGAACATCATCATTCCGGTGATGGATCGTATCGGGCACAAGATCAATGTCATGGAAAGCGTACTGGATATCCCGCCGCAGGAAGTCATTACCTCCGACAACGCCACCGTGCAGATCGACGCCGTGTGTTTCTTCCAGGTGGTCAATACGGCCCAGGCGGCCTACGAGGTCAACAACCTCGAGCACGCCATCCGTAACCTGTTGCAAACCAATATCCGTACCGTGCTGGGGTCCATGGAACTGGACGCGATGCTGAGCCAGCGCGATGGTATCAACGAAAAATTACTGCGCACCGTCGATGAAGCCACAGCGCCGTGGGGCATCAAGATCACCCGGATCGAGATCAAGGACATCAGCCCGCCGGCCGACCTGATGGCCGCCATGTCGGGGCAGATGAAAGCCGAACGTATCAAGCGTGCCCAGATCCTCGAAGCCGAGGGCCTGCGAGCGTCGGCGATTCTCACCGCCGAAGGCAAGAAGCAGGCGCAAATCCTCGAGGCCGAAGGCAGCCGCCAGGCCGCGTTCCTGGAGTCCGAGGCCCGCGAGCGCCAGGCACAAGCCGAAGCGCTGGCCACCCAGGTGGTGTCCCAGGCAATTGCCGACGGCAACGTCCAGGCCGTGAACTACTTCGTCGCGCAGAAATACATCGATGCGCTGGGCAAACTGGCTTCGGCCAACAACAGCAAGGTGATCCTGATGCCACTGGAAGCCAGTCAGGTCATCGGTGCGGTCGGCGGCATTGGCGAGATCGTCAAGGCCACCTTCGACAGCAAGAAAGCCTGAGGCACGCGTATGTGGATGTTCCTGCAACACATGTCGTACTGGGACTGGCTGGCGCTGGGCGTCATCCTGCTGATCCTTGAAGTGTTCGGCGCCGGCGGCTACTTGTTGTGGATCGGCATGGCCGCCGCGGCAGTCGGTGTGCTCACGTTCATCTTGCCGCAGATGCCGTGGGAGCTGCAGTTCCTGTTGTTCGGCCTCTTCTCCATCGCAACAGCATTGTACTGGTGGCGGCGCCAGCGCAGCGCGGTGCGCCAAAGCGATCAACCGCACCTGAACCTGCGCGGGCAAGAGCTGATCGGCAAGGTCTTCCAGGTTCATGAAGCGATTATCGATGGCCGCGGCAAGATCAAGGTGGCCGACAGCGTCTGGCTGGCCAAGGGGCCCGAGTCATCCGTGGGCACGCGGGTCAGGGTGGTGGCGCAGGAAGGCGTGGTGCTGCAGGTGGAACGGGCTGACTGAGAAGCCATGGAACTGAACAACGGCGCAGGTAATCCAACGTCATAGTTAACCCAGTGGAGTCACCTATCATGCGTCTCAAACTTGCTGTCGCGACCCTAGCCTTGCTATCTCTTTCTGCTGGCTCGGCAATGGCCGACACGTTTTGGCGTAACGTCATCTCATCCGGTGCGACCACCGGTTCCACCTACCTGACTTTCAAGGATCACAAGCTGATCGCCGCCGCCCAGGACGACGCCGGCAGCTTCGTCGCCAGTGACGGCGGTATTCGGGGCCCCTACCTGGAAGCGGCGATGCAGAAAGTGCGTGCCGACAACCCAGGCCTGCAAGCCACCGACATGGAACTGGCCAACGCGATCCTGGCGAAAAACGCCGGCGCCCAGGACTGATGCCCGGCCAATAAAAAATGCCGCTCGATTGAGCGGCATTTTTTTGCCCGGTGAACACCCCAGGCTGTCCCACAGGTATCAGGCGTTACTCGCCGATAGCGGCCTTGTAGCCCGCCGCATCAAGCAAGTTGGCCAGGTCAGCCTCAGCATTGGATGGCTTGACCTTGAAGATCCACGAATCGTAAGGCTTGTTGTTCAATGCTTCCGGCTCGCTGCCCAGGGCTTCGTTGACTTCGACGACTTCACCTGCCACGGGCGAATAGATGTCCGAGGCAGCCTTCACCGACTCCACCACACCCGCCGCATCACCGGCCGCGAACACCTTGCCGATTTCCGGCAACTCGACAAACACCACGTCACCCAGTGCCTCCTGGGCATGGTCAGAGATGCCCACGACGATCAGGTCGTCGTCCTTTTTCGCCCACTCATGGCTTTCGGCAAAACGCAGTTCGGCAGGGATATCGCTCATATTCTGTGTCCTCAAGAGAAAGTGTCAGCGGCCAGCGGCCCGCCGCAAAAAGGTTAGATCAGGGTTTTGCCATGGCGGACGAAGGTCGGTTTGACCACCCGTACCGGGTACCACTTACCGCGAATTTCCACCTCGGCCCGGTCAGCCGTAGCCATCGGAACACGTGCCAGAGCGATCGACTTGCTAAGCGTAGGAGAAAAGCTACCACTGGTGATCTCCCCTTCGCCAACATTGGCGATGCGAACCACCTGATGGGCGCGCAAAACACCCCGTTCTTCCAGCACCAGCCCGACCAATTTGTGCTGCACACCGCTGGCAAGCTCGGCTTCCAGGGCGCTGCGCCCAATGAACTGGCGGCTCGCCGGCACCCAGGCGATACTCCAGGCCATGTTCGAGGCCAACGGCGAAGCGTCCTGGCTGATGTCCTGGCCGTAGAGGTTCATGCCGGCCTCCAGGCGCAAAGTATCGCGGGCGCCGAGGCCAATCGGCGAAATACCAGCACCTACCAGGTCGTTGAAGAAACCCGGCGCCTCCTGGGCGGGCAGGACGATTTCCAAGCCATCTTCGCCAGTGTAGCCGGTCCGGGCGATGAACCATTCACCGTCGGCGCGACCTTCGAAAGGCTTGAGTTGCTGGATGATTTGCCCACGCGGCTGTGTCACCAGTTCGGCTATCTTCTGCCGGGCCTGGGGCCCCTGGATCGCCAGCATCGCCAGTTCGGGGCGCTCATGCAACTGCACGTCGTAGCCACCGAGCTGTGCCTGCATCCAGGCCAGATCCTGATCGCGAGTCGAGGCGTTGAAAACCAATCGATAACCGTCCTCGACACGGTAGATGATCATGTCGTCGACGATGCCGCCGCGCTCATTGAGCATCGCGCTGTACAAGGCACTGCCTGTGTCCTGCAAACGATCGACATCATTGGCCAGCAAACGCTGCAGCCAAACCTTGGCCTGGGGGCCGTCGACATCGATCACGGTCATGTGGGATACATCGAACACTCCGCAGTCTCGACGCACCTGATGGTGCTCTTCGACTTGCGAGCCGTAATGCAAAGGCATATCCCAACCGCCAAAATCGACCATCTTTGCGCCGAGGGCGAGATGAAGGTCATACAGAGGCGTACGCTGTCCCATGGGTTTCTCCTTCCGGGCTTGGCGAAGGTGCGGACGGGCACTGCATAGCGCGAACGTTTGAAAAAAGGAGTTTTCTGACGTTCTCAGTTGCCCGGTCCGACAGACGGACCGCACCGAATGCCGCGCATTGTAGCCGCATGAGGTGGGACTGGCACCTAGCTGTTTCGATGGGCCGAACGTCGTATCAATCCGATGACTGGCAACAACCCCACCAGTACCAACGTCAGCGCCGGTAGCGCGGCCCGGGCCCACTCCCCTTCGCTGGTCATCTCGAAGATCCGCACCGCCAGCGTGTCCCAGCCGAACGGGCGCATCAGCAGGGTCGCGGGCATTTCCTTGAGCACGTCGACGAACACCAGCAACGCCGCGCTCAAGGTGCCGGGCAACAGCAAGGGCAGATACACTTTGAAAAACAGTCGTGGCCCACTGACCCCAAGGCTGCGTGCCGCCTCGGGCAAGGACGGCCGAATCCGCGCCAGGCTGCTCTCCAACGGACCGTAGGCCACGGCCAGGAAGCGCACCAGATACGCCAGCAACAGCGCCGACAGGCTACCCAGCAACAACGGCTTGCCTGCCCCGCCGAGCCAGGTCGACAGCGGGATGACCAACTCACGGTCCAGGTAGCTGAATGCAAGCATGATCGAGACCGCCAGCACTGAACCGGGCAAGGCATAGCCCAGGTTCGCCAGGCCGACGCCGGCACGAATCGGGCGGGTTGGCGCCAGCCGGCGGGCGAACGCCAGCAGCAAGGCCACGCAAACGGTGATCAGCGCGGCCAGGCCGCCCAGGTAGAGGGTGTGGACGATCAGCCCGGCATAACGTTCGTCCAGGTCGAAACGACCGCGTTGCCAGAACCACACCACCAACTGCAGCATCGGAATGACAAAGGCACAGGCGAACACCAGGAAGCACCAACTGCTGGCTGCCACGGCCTTGAGACCACGCAACGTATACAAAACCTTGGCTCGGGGGCGCTCGTTACTCGCTCGGTGGGCACCGCGGGCCCGGCGTTCGCCGTAGAGCACCAGCATCACCGCCAGCAACAGCAAGCTGGCCAGCTGGGCAGCGCTGGAGAGGCTGAAGAAGCCATACCAGGTCTTGTAGATCGCGGTGGTAAAGGTGTCGAAGTTGAACACCGACACCGCGCCGAAATCCGCCAGGGTCTCCATCAGCGCCAACGCCACGCCCGCACCGATGGCCGGCCGGGCCATCGGTAGCGCCACGCGCCAGAACGCCTGCCACGGCGACTGCCCGAGCACTCGGGCAGCTTCCATCAAACCCTTGCCCTGGGCCAGGAATGCACTGCGCGCCAGCAGATAGACGTAAGGGTAAAAGACCAGCACCAGCACCAGGATCACCCCACCGGTGGAACGAACCCGGGGCAGGCGCAGGTCGCTGCCGAACCATTCACGCATGAGCGTCTGTACGGGGCCTGCAAAGTCCAGCAGGCCAACGAAGACAAACGCCAACACGTAGGCTGGAATCGCAAACGGCAGCATCAACGCCCAGTCGAGCCAGCGTCGCCCGGGGAATTCACACAGGCTGGTCAGCCAGGCCAGACTGACACCCAGCAACGTCACCCCGACACCCACGCCAAGGATCAACGTGAGGGTGTTGCCCAACAAACGCGGCATTTGCGTCTCCCACAAGTGGGACCAGATCTGTTGGTCGATGCTCTGCCAGGACAGCAGCAAGACACTCAGGGGCAACAAGACCAGCGCGGCGATGGCGAAGACCAGGGGATACCAGCGGCGTTGGGCGGGGTGGGCCAAGGAATACTCTCGTTAAGCAAACGGTCATGTGGCGAGGGAGCTTGCTCCCGCTGGGCTCTGTAGGAGCTGGCGAAGCCTGCGATCTTTTGATCTTTCGCTTGAGATTCAAGTGGCTGGGGAAAGATCGCAGCCTCGTTGCACTCGACAGCTCCTACACAGCTCCTACGCAGGTCCGACAGGTCCGGTGGGAGCGAGCTCCCTCACCACAGGTTCAGTTCCAGCCAGCGCGATCCATCATGCGAATGGCTTCGGCCTGGCGTTTTCCCGCGACTTCCACCGGCAAGGTATCGGCCTTGAACTTGCCCCAGGCCGCCACTTCCTTGGATGGCTCGACTTTCGGGTTGGCCGGGAATTCCTGGTTCACGTCGGCGAAAATGTTTTGCGCTTCTGGCGTGGTCATCCACTCCACCAGCTTCTTCGCGGCATCCGGATGCGGTGCATGCTTGGTCAAGCCAATTCCCGAGAGGTTGATGTGCACGCCGCGGTCGGCCTGGTTTGGCCAGAACAGCTTCACCTTCAGGTCCGGCTTCTGCTGGTGCAGGCGGCCATAGTAGTAGGTGTTGACGATGCCGACGTCGCACTGCCCGGCGTTGATTGCCTCAAGCAGTGCGGTGTCATCGGAGAAGACGTCGGTGGACAGGTTCCGGACCCAGCCCTTGAGAAGTTCCTCGGTTTTTTCCGTCCCGTGGGTTTCGATCAGCGTGGCGGTCAGGGACTGGTTATAGACCTTTTTCGAGGTCCGCAGGCACAGGCGGCCTTCCCACTCTTTGCCAGCCAGCGCTTCATAGGTGGTCAATTCACCAGGTTTAACCCGGTCGGTGGAGTAGACAATGGTCCGCGCCCGCAGGCTCAAGCCGGTCCAGGCGTGGGAAGAAGCGCGGTATTGAGAAGGGATGTTGGCATCGATCACCGGCGAGGTGAACGGTTGGAGGATGCCCATTTGCTCGGCCTGCCAGAGGTTCCCGGCGTCGACGGTGAGCAGCAGGTCGGCGGTGGCGTTTTCGCCCTCGGCCTTGATCCGCTGCATCAATGGCGCTTCCTTGTCGGTGATGAACTTCACTGACACGCCGGTCTTCTTGGTGTAGGCATCGAAAACGGGCTTGATCAGTTCATCGATACGCGAAGAGTAGACCACCACCTCATCGGCGGCCTGGGCAGCAGTGGTACCGATCAGGGTCAAGGCGAGGACGGACAGCAGGCGCTTGGATGCCAACATGGTAGCGGTCTCTGGATTGTGAACGAAGCGCAAATGATAAGGAGTCACATTTGGCATCTCAATCGAACAATGGCCGGACACATTTCCAAATGTTGCAGCCTTGAGACGCGCTGTGTTTTGGTGTCCGCCATCGCGGGCAAGCCTTGCTCCCACAAAAGCTCGTCCCACATTGCACACCTGTGGGAGCAAGGCTTGCCCGCGATGAGGCCATAAGCCCCAACGCACATCTCAGGCCTTGGCCAGATCCGGCAAATCCCCAATCAACCCCAGCGCCTCGCGCACAAACAACGCCTTGGCCTCAGGCATCCGGTCTACCAGCTTCAGCCCGGTGTTACGCAACCAGCGCACCGGCAGTGGATCGGCCTGGAACAAGCGCTCGAAACCCTCCATCGCCGCCATCAACGCCAGGTTATGGGGCATGCGTCGCCGCTCGTAGCGGCTCAGCACCTTCACGCCTGCCAGACGTTCACCACGCCCGGCCGCTTGTAACAGCACTTCGGCCAGCATGGCGGCGTCGAGGAAGCCCAGGTTCACGCCCTGCCCGGCCAACGGATGAATGGTATGGGCGGCATCGCCGATCAGCGCCAGCCCTTCGGCCACATAGCGCTTGGCATGTCGTTGGCGCAGCGGCACGCATAGGCGCGGGTCGGCACTCAGTACCGTACCGAGCTGGCCTTCGAAAGCTCGTTCCAGTTCGCTGCAGAATTCAGTTTCATCGAGCGCCATCAAGCGCTGCGCTTCACCGGGGGGGGTGGACCAGACGACCGAGCACCAGTCGTGCTGGCCGTCACGCTCAAGTGGCAGGAACGCCAGCGGGCCGCTGTCGGTGAAACGCTGCCAGGCCGTCATTCGATGCGGCCGGGCGCTGCGCACGCTGGTGACGATGGCGTGGTGCAGGTAATCCCATTCGCGCGTGGCGACGCCGGTCAGGCGACGCACCGCGGAGTTCGCGCCGTCAGCCGCGATGACCAGGGGCGCCCGCAACGTGCGGCCATCGGCCAGGGTCAGCAGCCAGTCGTCACCGGAACGACGCATCTGTTCCAGCCGGGCATTTGCCAGCAGGCCCAGGTCACCGTCATGCAGCCGATCCAGCAAGGCGTCCTGCACAACGCGGTTTTCAACGATGTGCCCAAGCGCCTCGGCGTGCAGGCTGGCGGCCGAGAAATGGATCTGCCCGGTGCCGCTACCGTCCCAGACGTGCATGTCGGTATAGGGGCTGGCGCGCCGGGCGGTGATGCCGTCCCAGACGCCCAGGCGATCGAGGATCCGCTGGCTGGCCGTCGACAAGGCACTGACCCGGGGCTCGAACGCGGCCTGGGGATCGAAGGGTTTGACGCTCATCGGGCTGCCGTCGAGCAACAGCACTTGCAGGCCACTGCCCTGCAACGCCAGCGCCAGGGCGCTGCCGACCATACCGGCGCCGACAATCAGCAGATCTGCACGCAATTCCATGCTCTAAGCCTGTTTTGCGGGCGACATCAGCCGCCCATGAGAAGAAATGACAGCCCCTGCCTCAAGCATCGGGACGCGTCCCCAGCCCCATGGCCTGACGGGCGAACCAGCGCTTGGCCGGAGGCAGCAAGTCGAGGCCCAACAGGCCGAGATTGCGGCCCAGGGACACCAACGGCAGGCTGCTGGCGAACAGCCGCGTGACCTGGTCGGAGAAGCCCACGGTCAGGGCCTGATCCATTCGCTGGCGCTCGCGATAGGCTTGCAACACGGCAAAATCCCCAGGCTCGCTTTCGCTGTCGAGCAAGGCATCGGCCAGGGCCTGGGCATCGCGCAGGGACAAGTTGAACCCCTGCCCGGCAATCGGGTGCAGGCTGTGGGCGGCGTTGCCCAGGATCGCCAAGTGCGGACGGACCTGTTCTTCGGCCTCCACCAGCGCCAGCGGGTACAGATGTCGCACGCCCACCTGTTTCAGGGTGCCCAGGCGATAACCGAACACGCCCTGCAATTCGCTGAGGAAACTGCGCTCGTCGAGCGCCGCCAGCCGTTGCGCGTCCATGCCCTGGCGGGTCCAGACCAGCGCACAACGATTCTCCGGCAGCGGCAACAAGGCCATCGGGCCGTCATCGGTGAAACGTTCGAAGGCCATGCCGTTGTGGGCTTCGCTGGGGGTGATGTTGGCGATCAAGGCGCTCTGGTCGTAGGGCCGACTGCGCACGCCGATACCCAACTGCTCGCGCAGGCCGGAGCGGCCACCATCAGCCAGTACGGCAAGGTCGCATTCCAGGGTGGTTTCGTCGTCGAGGGTCAGGCGATAACCACCGACCAGCGGTTCCATCCGGGTGACCTGCGCCGGGCAGCGCCAGCTGACCACCTCAGGGTCCAGGCCTTGCCACAGGCATTGGCCGAGCCAGGCGTTCTCCACCACGTAGCCCAGCGCCGGCACGCCCTCCTCCATGGCGGACAGCCGCGCCGTGGAAAACCGCCCGCGGTCGGAGACATGGATCTGTTTGATCGGCTCGGCGCGGCGGGAAATCTCCTGCCAGACACCCAAGCGTTGATAAATTTGCCGGGCACCGTAGGACAATGCCGAGGACCGGGCATCGTAGCTTGGCTGCCAGGCATCGCCGGGGGCGAAGGGCTCGATCAGCATGATCTTCCAGCCCCGGGTCTTGGCACCGACCTGCAGAGCCAGCGCCAGGCTCGCGCCGACCAGGCCGCCGCCGATGATCACCACGTTGACCCGGCTCATGTCGCTTGATCCCGTGCGGCGGTTATCAGGGCCTCGATGTCGGCGACCGTCTTCGGTACGCCGTGGCTCAGGATTTCACAACCGGTTTTGGTCACTACCACGTCATCCTCGATGCGCACGCCAATGCCGCGCCATTTTTTCGCTACGCTGCGGTTGTTCGGGCTGATGTAGATGCCCGGCTCGACCGTCAGCGTCATGCCGACCTCAAGTACCCGCCACTCGCCACCAACCCGGTATTCACCCACGTCATGCACGTCCATGCCCAGCCAGTGGCCAGCGCGGTGCATGTAGAACGCCTTGTAGGCCTCGCTGGCGATCAACGCATCCACCTCACCCTCCAGCAGCCCAAGGTGCACCAACCCCTCGGTAATCACCCGCACCGTCGCTTCGTGGGCCTGATTCCAATGCTTGTCCGGCGCGATCTGGGCAAACGCGGCTTCCTGAGCCGCCAGCACCACTTCGTAGATCGCCTTCTGCTCGGGTGAAAACTTGCCACTGATCGGCCAGGTTCGGGTGATATCGCTGGCGTAGCAGTCGATTTCACAGCCGGCGTCGACCAGCACCAGGTCACCGTCCTTGAGCAGCGCGTCGTTCTGCTGGTAATGCAGAATGCAGCTGTTGCGCCCCGCCGCGACGATCGAGCCATAGGCCGGCATCTTCGCCCCGCCCTTGCGGAACTCATAATCGAGCTCGGCTTCCAGGCTGAACTCATGCAGCCCCGGGCGCGCCGCCTGCATCGCCCGGATGTGCGCCTGGGCGGAGATCCGCGCCGCTTCGCGCATCACCTTCACTTCCGCCGCCGAT
Source organism: Pseudomonas sp. RL_105y_Pfl2_101 (assembly GCF_963970585.1). Classification (NCBI taxonomy): domain Bacteria; kingdom Pseudomonadati; phylum Pseudomonadota; class Gammaproteobacteria; order Pseudomonadales; family Pseudomonadaceae; genus Pseudomonas; species Pseudomonas sp. RL_105y_Pfl2_101. The sequence goes on along the minus strand of NZ_CAXAPG010000005.1, from coordinate 177,694 downwards.
TTATACAGGCGCATGTCATGCAACAGATGATCCAGGGCAACGAATTCGTTCGGCGGTTGGGCGCCGAGGTGGGCCTTGGAGCGAATCACGTTGATCCACTCCATCAGGTGCCGGTCGAATTCCGGGTTGCTGCCCATGGCCGAATACACCCGGTCGCGGCCTTCGATCAGGCCCGGCAGGATGTCGTCGATGTCGGTGATGGGAAATGCATCGTCGGCGCCGTAGTCACGGATCGCCCCTTCCTGGCCGGCGCGCAGGCCGTCCCACAATTCACGTTCGGCGTTGCGTTCGCGGCAAAAGAGGATGTATTCGCCATGGGCGCGGCCCGGCATCAGCACCAGCACCGCTTGCGGCTCGGGAAAGCCGCTGAGGTACTGGAAATCGCTGTCCTGGCGGTAGACGTGCTCGACATCACGGTTGCGGATCGCAACCGCGGCGGCGGGCAGGATTGCGATGCTGTTGGGTTCCATCTGCGCCATCAGGGCCTTGCGGCGACGGCTGTATTCCGATTTCGGGATATGAATCATGGGCAGATGGGGTTCCCTCTAAAAATTAATGCAAGGACGGCTTGGGGGCCGCTGCATCGGTTTTCTTGGTCTCGGTGAACAGCAGCAATGGGGCGACCCGCAGGTACTCCATCACTTCCATGTAGTCGCTTTCGCCGTCATCGGATTCTTCCAGGGCATCCTGGACCTGGGAGATCGCGGCCAAGTCCTGCAACACCTCCGTGACCTCTTCGCTCAAGGCGTATTCGCGGCGGGTCAGGCCGAAGCCGGCGAGGAAACCCTGGCACCATTGGCCCAGCGCAGCGGCGCGTTCGGCCAAGGGGGCGTCGTCAGTGGGCAGCAGCAGGACGACGGTCATGTCATCGCTGGTCAACTCACCCTTGACCATTTCCTGCAGGCCGATGAGCGCATTGCGCACTTGGTCCGTCGGCTCGCCTTCCAGCAGCTCGGCGGCGTCGACCAACCAGCCATCGGCATCGAAACCGGCACCGGCGCAGCTGCGACCGAGCAGCAGGCCATGCAGTTCGGCAGGCGTGACAGGATGACCGTTGTTGCTCAGCAGGACGGCGAATGCTTGATACGGGGATTTCTGAATGGGCATGGGCAGCTAGGCGCCAGACGGCGCTATGTCTAGAATGGAGGCCTTGTATCCTACATCGACAGACTCGCCAAGACTATCAGAGGCTGTGCGACCCATACCCTCCATCAGACACAATCTTCAGTGGACACAATGGAAGACACCGACCTGCAAGCGCTGATGGCCAGACTCGAACTGCTAATTGACCGGGTCGAGCAACTTAAGAGCCAAAACGGACTCCTATTAGCTCAGGAAAAAACCTGGCGCGAGGAACGCGCGCATCTCATTGAAAAAAACGAAATCGCCCGGCGTAAGGTCGAATCGATGATTTCGCGCCTCAAGGCCCTGGAGCAAGACTCATGAGTTCAAGCAATAGCGTTACAGTGCAGATCCTCGACAAAGAATATTCGATCATCTGTCCCCAGGAAGAACGTAGCAACCTGGTGAGCGCCGCCCGTTACCTGGACGGCAAGATGCGCGAGATCCGCAGCAGCGGCAAAGTCATCGGCGCCGACCGCATCGCCGTGATGGCCGCCTTGAACATCACCCACGACCTGTTGCATCGCCAGGATACGCCTGACCTGCAGGTCAGCGGCTCGACCCGTGAACAGGTGCGCGACCTGCTCGATCGGGTGGATCTGGTGCTCGCCACCGATCCAGATGTCAGCAAAGGCTGATTCGCGAGGCTGCCTGGGGTATACTCGCCTCACTCCCTGGGGTGCTTGCCAGTTGGTGATGTCCCTGAGCCGATACGCACAACCACGGGGGTTGCACGTTGGGGCCGGTGTGCATGTCCGCTTGACGGAAAGCCTTAACGCCCCCTGCAACTTCCACCTTGAACTTTCGGGTTCAAGGGCTAAGCCGACAGCGGTTCATCCGGGGAGCCTGACTCCAGACAATGCCAGTCCATGTGGACTGGCATTGTCGTTTCTGGCGCAGGGATTTCTGAGCAGCCGGTTTTGCGGTTACGCTGTGGCATCGCCACTGCGTGAAGCACTGATATGACCGAACCTGCGTTGCTGCCCCGCCCGCAACTTCGACGCCTGCTGCGCCAGGCCCGTCGCGCCCTGACGCCCGCCCAGCAACGGCAAGCCGCCCGTGGGCTGTACAAACAACTGGCCCAGCATCCGCTGTTTCGCCGTGCGCGGCACATCGCCTTGTACCTGCCCAACGACGGCGAGATCAACCCGCGCCTGCTGCTGCGCGCAGCACAGCGCCGAGGCAAGGCCACTTACCTGCCAGTACTCAGCCCCTGGCCGCAGACCAAGATGGTGTTCCAGCGCATCCACCCCGGCGAAAAAATGCAGCCCAACCGATTTCGTATTCCTGAGCCGCGCAAGAACATCGCCCGGCAACGCAAGGTCTGGACGCTGGACCTGGTGTTGTTGCCACTGGTGGGGTTTGACGATGCGGGTGGTCGACTGGGCATGGGCGGCGGCTTTTATGACCGCAGCCTGGCGTATCTGGCACGGCGCAAGCAGTGGCGCAAGCCGACGCTATTAGGGCTGGCCCATGAATGCCAGAAAGTCGAACGATTGGCGCAGGCAAGCTGGGACGTGCCGCTGCAGGGAACGGTCAGCGACAGGCATTGGTATATCGCGGGGTAGACGCCGCGGTCATCAGCGGCGCCAGGAACGCGGGTTCAGCGTTTGAGCGATGGCGCGGGTTGGGTGATTTCCACCGGCGCGTCGGCCTTGTTGGCCCACAGGCTTTGGGCGTAACCCGTGGTCACGACACCCAGGCCGAACAGAATGACTAAGATCCACAACAAATCCGGTTTGCGTTTCATCGATTGCCCCCCTCAAGGCATATCACACACGATGACAGCAGCGGTTTTCTTATTGGCCGTGCAGCAGCGTCAAGCTTGGAAGGCCGGCATTTTGCGGCAACCGGCCCCGACACGCAAACTCTGACGTCAACCGACTGTCGGTTTGTCATAAAATCGCTGAACTATTTTTATCCCCACTGCCAAGGAGAAGAAAGCATGGCCTACTGGTTGATGAAGTCCGAACCTGACGAATTGTCCATCCAAGGTCTGGAAAAGCTCGACCAGGCACGCTGGGATGGGGTTCGCAACTACCAGGCGCGTAACTTTCTGCGGAACATGGCGGTGGGCGACGCGTTCTTTTTCTACCACTCCAGTTGCCCCGAGCCAGGCATTGCGGGGATCGGCCGGATCGTCCGCGCGGCCTATCCTGACCCAACGGCGCTGGAACCCGACAGCCATTACTTCGACTCCAAGGCCGGCCCGGACAAAAACCCCTGGACCGCGATCGACGTGGCCCACGTCGAAACATTTCCCCACGTGCTGAAGCTCGACTACCTCAAGCAACAGACCGCCCTGGCTGAAATGCCACTGGTGCAGAAAGGCTCGCGACTGTCGGTGATGCCTGTCACGGCCGAACAATGGGCCGCAGTGATTGCCCTGCGCTGATCGCCAATGAGTTGATGGACATCAAGCTGGGTCGGCCATTGATCCCGCAGACTTCGATGCTATAGCCGCAGGATGCCGGACATGTCGACGAACCATCGTACCTCTCGTTTTTTTGCCCTCGCCTTGATGACGGTGTTGCTGGCCGCTGGCGGTTTCGGCTACTGGAAATCACGCCACGATCGCCTGCCGGAAGGCTTGAGCATGGGCAACGGTCGCCTGGAGGCCACTGAAGTACAGATCGCCAGCAAGACGCCCGGGCGCCTGGCCGACGTTCATGTCGACGAAGGCGACAACGTCATCAAGGGCCAAGTGCTGGCGCGCATGGATACCCGCACCCTGGAGGCCCAGCGCAACCAGGCCGAGGCAGAAGTCGTGCGCGCCCGGCAGAACGTCGCCGCCACCGAAGCCAACGTGCAGTTGCGCCAGAGCGAGCAATTGCTCGCTCACCAGGAGCTCAAGCGGAGCCAGGAACTGTTCAAGCGCGGTTACGCCAGCGGCCAGGTCATCGACCAGCAACAAGCCCGCGTCGACACCGCCAACGCCGCGGTCAACGCCGCCCGGGCCCAGGTAGCGGCGGCGAATGCGGCCATCGGTGCGACCCTGGCCCAAGTGGCCCAGCTCACCAGTGAAATTGATGACAGTACGTTGCGGGCACCGCTCGACGGCGTGATCCAGTTGCGCCTGGCCGAGCCAGGTGAAGTGCTGGGAGCCGGCGGCCGTGTACTGCTGATGATCGATCCGCACGACCAATACATGAATCTTTACCTGCCAGCGTCGGTGGCCGGGAAGCTGGCGGTGGGCGATGAAGCGCGACTGCTGCTCGACGCCCTGCCCGAGCGACCGCTGCCGGCCAAAGTCAGCTTCGTCGCGGCCAAATCACAGTTCACCCCGAAAGAAGTCGAGACCCGTGATGAGCGCCAGAAACTGGTGTTCCGCGTCAAAGTGCGCCTGACCCAACCCGGCGAAGTGCCCCAGGCCAAACCCGGCATGCCCGGCGCCGGCTACGTACGCACCGCCCCCATCGACTGGCCGGCCAACTTGCAATGAGCGCTACCCTCGACGAGGCATTGCACGCCTCGGGCATCGCGCATCGCTACGGCCAGCAGGTGGCGCTGAGCGATATCGCCTTCAGCTTGCCCGTCGGCACTCGCTGCGGCCTGATCGGCCCGGACGGCGCCGGCAAGTCGAGCCTGCTGGGGCTGATTGCCGGAGTGAAGAAACTCCAGCACGGCCAACTGGACGTGCTCGGCGCCTCGATCGACGACCGACGCCATCGCAATACCCTCTACCGACGCATTGCTTTCATGCCCCAAGGGCTGGGGGGCAACCTTTACCCGGACCTGTCGATACGCGAGAACATTCGGTTCTTCGGCACGCTGTTCGGGCTATCGCGGGCTGAATGCGAACAACGCATGGGCACCTTGCTGCTGGCCACCGACCTGCAGCGCTTTGCCGATCGCCCGGCGGGCAAGCTGTCCGGCGGCATGAAGCAAAAGCTCGGCCTGTGTTGCGCGCTGATCCATGAACCGGACCTGCTGATTCTCGACGAACCCACCACGGGCGTGGACCCGCTGTCCCGACGACGCTTCTGGGAACTGATAGAAGACGTGCGCCGACAACGCCCGCAACTGACCCTACTGGTCGCCACCGCGTACATGGAAGAGGCCGAACAATTCGAGCATTGCCTGATGCTCGATAACGGTCGCCTGATCGCCAAGGGCCTGAGCACAGAGCTGGCCAAGGTCACCCCGGACGGCAAGCTCGACGCGGCCTTCACCCATTTCCAGGGCGACAGCGGTCGCGATGCCGAACCGCTGGTGATTCCCCCCAGGAGCGCCAACACCACCGACATTGCCATCCAAGCCCACGACCTCACCTTGCGCTTCGGCGATTTCACCGCCGTCGACAACGTCAGCTTCGCCATTGGTCGCGGTGAAATTTTTGGCTTCCTGGGCTCCAACGGTTGCGGCAAGACCACCACCATGAAGGTGCTGACCGGGCTGATCCCCGCCAGCGAAGGCAGCGCCCAGTTGCTGGGCAACCCGGTCAACGCCAAGGATCTGGCCACCCGCAAGCGGGTGGGTTTCATGTCCCAGAGTTTTTCGCTGTACGGCGAACTGAGCGTGCGCCAAAACCTGGAACTGCACGCCAAGCTCTTCGACCTGCCTACGACGCAGAGCCGCCAGCGCATCGACGAACTGATCCAGCGTTTCAATCTTCAGGCACTGGCGGACCAGCCCTCCGGCGCGCTGCCACTGGGCTTGCGCCAACGTTTGTCCTTGGCGGTGGCCGTGCTGCATCGCCCGGAAGTGCTGATCCTCGATGAGCCGACCTCGGGTGTCGACCCCGCTGCACGGGATGATTTCTGGCGGCTGTTGATCGAGCTGTCTCGCGAACAGGGCGTGACGATTTTTCTTTCCACGCACTTCATGAACGAAGCCCAGCGCTGCGATCGCATTTCGCTGATGCACGCCGGCAAGGTCCTGGCATGCGACACACCAGCGGCCTTGCAGGCGCAGTTCAACGGCCAGACGCTGGAAGCCGCGTTCGTCACATGCCTGGAAAAAGCCCAGGGCCAGACGCAGCAAGACGCCCCCCCCGTGACCCTCGACAGTGCCGACGCCCCCCGGGACCAGCGCGGCCTGAGCCTCGGTCGCCTGTGGGCCGTCGCCAGTCGGGAAGGCAAGGAGCTGCTGCGCGACAAAGTGCGGATGGCTTTCGCCCTGCTGGGAGCTTTGTTCATGATGGTGGTCTTCGGCTTTGGTATTTCCCTCGATGTGGAGAAACTCGCCTTCGCCGTGTATGACCAGGATCAGAGCCCGCAAAGCCGTGCCTACCTGGAAGCGTTCCGCAGCTCGCGCTACTTCGAGGAGCAGCCGATCATCCGCGACGCGAAGGAGCTGCATCGACGTTTGCAGCGCTCGGAAATCAAGCTGGCCCTGGAGATCCCCCCAGGCTTCGGTCGTGACCTTTACGCCGGCCGCCAGCCAACGGTGGGCGCCTGGCTGGACGGCGGCATACCGTTCCGGGCCGAGACCAGTCGCAACTACGTCCAGGCCGTGCACCAGGCCAACCTTGAGCAACTGGCTGAATTCAGCAGCCGCGCGCCGACCCGGCAACCCGGCGCGACACTGGAGACGCGCTTTCGTTATAACCAGGACGTGGTCAGCGTCAACGCCATCGGCCCCGGAGTCATGGCGCTGATCCTGGCGTTCATTCCGGCCATGTTGACGGCGCTGGGCATCGTGCGGGAGAAGGAACTGGGCTCGATCACCAATTTCTACGCCACGCCGCTGACCCGCCTGGAGTTCCTGCTGGGCAAACAAGTGCCCTACCTGGCCGTCAGCCTGATCAACCTGGCCCTGCTGACAGCGATGAACCGCTGGCTGTTCGGCGTGCCGTTCAAGGGCAGCGGCCTGACGCTGGCGGTGGGCGGCCTGCTCTATGTACTGGCGACCACCAGCATGGGAATGCTGATATCGGCGTTCACCCGCACCCAGATCGCGGCGATCCTCGGCACCATGATCATCACCAGCCTGCCGACCATCCAGTTTTCGGGGCTGATCGTGCCGCGCTCGTCCCTGGAAGGTGCCGCTTCGGTGATGGGCCAGTTGTTTCCCGCCGGTTACTTCCTGGATATCGCCGTCGGCACCTTCACCAAAGCCCTGGATCTACGACAGCTATGGCCGCAATGCCTGGCGCTGGGCGGATTTTTCCTGGGTTTCACCGGGCTCAGCCTGATCATGCTGAAAAAGCAGGAGGCCTGATGCACACGCTTTCACATATCTGGCGTCTGGGGCTCAAGGAGCTGACCAGCCTGCGCTACGACTCCGTCCTGCTGCTGTTTTTGGGCTACGCCTTCACCGTGGCGATCTACATGCCGGCCGCCGGCTCGGTGATCGGCGTCCACAACGCCAGTGTCGCAATGGTGGACGAAGACCAGAGCCATCTTTCGCGCCAATTGGCCCAGGTCCTGCAACCGCCGGAGTTCCAGCACCCGGTGGCCTTGCCCTATGCCGAACTGGACAAGGTCATGGACAGTGGCCGCTACACCTTTGTCATTAACGTGCCCGCCAACTTCCAGGCCGACCTGCTCGCCGGACGCGAACCGACGCTGCAACTCAACGTCGATGCCACGGCCATGAGCCAGGCGTTCATGGGCGCCGGCTACATCGGACGGATTTTCCAACAGGAACTGACGACCTACGCCGGCCAGGCACAAACGCGCGAAGCAACACCCGTGAGACTGACCACGCGTTCGCTGTTCAATACCAACCTGGAAGGTGGCTGGTTCCTGGCGGTGATCCAGATCGTCAACAACATCACGATCCTGGCGATCATCCTGACGGGAACCGCGCTGCTGCGCGAGCGCGAACACGGCACCCTCGACCACTTGCTGGTGCTGCCGCTGACGGCATTGGAAATCATGCTGGCGAAAATCTGGAGCAACTTGCTGGTGGTGGTGCTGTGCACCTGGGCGTCGCTGGAAATCATCGTCAAGTTCGCCCTGGGCGTACCGCTTGCCGGCTCCATGCTGCTCTTCCTGCTGGTGACCGCACTCTACCTGTTCGCCAGCACCTCACTGGGCATCTTCCTTGCCACCCTCGCCCGTTCGACGCCGCAATTCGGCTTGCTGGCGATCCCGGTCATCATCCCGATGCTGCTGTTGTCGGGCGGCAGTACACCGCTGGATAGCATGCCGCAATGGTTGCAATGGGTGATGCAGGGCTCGCCCTCGACGCATTTCGTCAGCCTCAGCGCGGCGATCCTGTTCCGAGATACCGGCCCTGGCGTGATCTGGCCGGACCTGTTGGCGCTGGCGGCCATTGGGTTGTTGTTCTTTGCAATCGCCCTGGCCAGGTTTCGGAAAAGCCTGGCGTCTTGACGATAAAAAGCAGCCTTTGGCAGCGCCAGGAGAACCAGGCACTGCCAAAGGCTGCGATCGAGCCGGCTTACTGAATGATCAGGTTATTGAACAACAGGTCATCGACCATCGGCTTGCCGGTTTCGTCGTTCATCACCTGCTGGGTCTGTTTCAACGCTTCCTGGCGCAACTTCTCCTTGGCTTCCAGGTTATTCATGGCCTCGGTGGTCTGCTGGGCGAACAACGCCACCAACTGGTTGCGAATCAACGGCTCATTGGCCTTGACCGCCGCGGCAGCGGCATCTCCGCTCACGCGCAGGGCCACATCGGCCTTGTAGACCCGCAGCTTCGCCGAGCCGTCGAGCCCGTAGTTGCCGACAAAGGGTGGGCTGAGGGTGATGTAGCTGACTTTCGGCGCCTCGCCTTCCTTCGCTTCCTTGCCCTCTTCGGCCATTGCTGCCACAGGCAACGACAGGGCCAGCATTAACATGATCCACGCTTTCACAATCGACTCCTCATCCGGTTTGCGGCCCAGCATACCGACCCGCCGTTCAAGCACAAGCTTATGGCCGGCTATCAGGGCGGGGCATGCTCGTTGACCCGCTGTCTCTCACACCTACACTTATCGGCCATCACTCCCAAAGGAATAGCCCTGATGAAAGCCGTGCTGTGCAAAGAATTCGGCCCCGCCGAATCGCTGGTGCTGGAAGACGTCGCCAGCCCCGTCGCCAAGAAGAACGAAGTGCTGCTGGACGTGCATGCCGCCGGGGTGAACTTCCCTGACACGCTGATCATCGAGGGCAAATACCAATTCAAACCCCCCTTCCCGTTTTCCCCCGGCGGCGAAGCGGCGGGCGTCGTTAGCGAAGTGGGAGAGAAAGTCAGCCACTTGAAGGTCGGCGACCGGGTGATGGCGCTGACCGGCTGGGGCAGCTTTGCCGAACAGGTGGCGGTACCTGGCTACAACGTGCTGCCGATCCCTGCGTCCATGGACTTCAACACCGCCGCCGCCTTCAGCATGACGTATGGCACCTCGATGCATGCCCTCAAGCAACGGGCCAACCTGCAACCCGGCGAAACCCTGCTGGTGCTCGGCGCCTCCGGAGGTGTCGGCCTGGCGGCGGTGGAGATCGGCAAGGCCATGGGCGCCCGGGTGATCGCCGCTGCCAGCAGCGCGGAGAAACTCGCCGTGGCCAAGGCGGCCGGCGCCGACGAATTGATCAACTACAACGAAACCAGCCTGAAGGATGAAATCAAGCGCCTCACCGACGGCCAGGGTGCCGATGTGATCTACGACCCGGTAGGTGGCGACCTGTTCGACCAGGCCGTCCGCGCCATCGCCTGGAACGGCCGGTTGCTGGTGGTCGGCTTTGCCAGCGGACGCATCCCCGAACTGCCGGTGAACCTGGCCCTGCTCAAGGGCGCCGCCGTAGTGGGGGTATTCTGGGGCTCTTTCGCCCAGCGCCAGCCCCAGGACAACGCCGCCAACTTCCGGCAATTGTTCGACTGGTTCGCCGAGGGCAAGCTCAAGCCGCTGGTGTCGCAGGTGTACCCGCTGAGCAATGCTGCCCAGGCGATCAATGACCTGGGGCAGCGCAAGGCGGTGGGGAAGGTGGTGGTTCAGGTGCGTTGAAACCAGGCGGACAAAAAGGCCAGAACCGCTGATGAGGTGGTTCTGGCCTTTTTTATTCCAATTAGCCTGTGTTGGATTGTTCAGCAGCCATAAATAAAAACTGATTTGGCGGTAGATATATACCGCACCCCCGCCGAAAAAAAACGCAAACCTTCTTCGCACACAACAACCCCTCGCAGCAGCGTGGAGCCATTCAGTAACGGACAAGCCGACATGGATAAGTCATATGTGCGATGCAAATACATATTTAGGACCTCATAAACAATTGGGTCCCGGCTCATACGAAATAGGTCCTTTATCGATCGAAGGTGAAAGATCACCAGATTTCAGAACTGGGGGACATTTCTCAGGCGCTTGGGGTTTGCATGAGGGGCCTCATAGGGGGACCAGTAGAAGCTCAAAAAGAACCAACGCCTCTACGCCCTTCATATGGGACGGTGAGCGAAAATGATTACAAAACAATACGACCAATATACTCGCAAAGAGTTCCTCCACCTCATTGAGCGTTTATTTAACAAAGAATACTCATCCGAAGCTGAACTCGATGCATTAGTGCATCAAATTGTAGACACCTCAGAACATCCAGATGGAACCGATATTATTTTCTACCCTAGCGAGGGTGTTGAAGATACGCCTCAGGGAATACTTAATAGCATTGAATTCTGGCGAGAAAAAAACGGAAAACCCGGTTTCAAGCCAGAGTAAACAATAGGCGTCATCACCCTCGGCGATGACGCCCCTCACTACCAAGACTAAAGCAACTCTCGAACCTCCTTCGGCAGCATCCGCACATACCGCGCCGCCGGAAAACTCCCGCAACGCTGCACGATCGAGGGCAGGAGCCTGTTGAACCGGGCGATCAAGGCCAGGCGCTCGGTTTCCGGTAGCTGTTTGACGAGAAATACATTGGATAAATAGAGGCGTGTGTAGTGGAACGGGAGCAAGTCCTGCACCCATAGCTGGCCCTTGGCGTGTGCGTTGATGTCCGAGCACTTCCAAGTCTTGATCCATTTATTGGCATCCAGTGGTAAGCCATCCAGGCGGAACTCGAAGGGCACTATAACGTGCGTCTGCGCTGGGTGTTCGTGATCCACCGTCCACGACTTGAAACGCCATTGACTCACAGCCTCCCGTGCGGCCTTGGCGAATTCCGGATGATCGCTGTGCAGGATCGCGACTTCATCGACACGACCATCGGCATGCACCGTGAAGCCGACCCGGGCCACACCCGCGATGCCCTTCCCGACCAGAGTCGTCGGGTAATCCGGGTTGGGATTGTGTTCGGGCACCAACAACACATCCGCTGCCCCGCTCGTACCAGACAAGCACAGCAACAGCATCACCACGGACCACCTCATACCCCTACCCCTTAGCTCAATGCCAGACCTGGCAGAAACGTAAAGGGTAAAGGCCATGGCTCATGGGCCCTATAGCGAGACTTCCCATTCGGGCGAAGGATGTTTCCCACCGTTTTGCCCCGTACTCACCAATACAGCCCATGAAAAGGCTTTGCGAGGACATTTCCTACGACGCCCTTCTCTTACGCCTGAACGACATGTTCACTTAAGAACATGATCAATCGAAATTTCTGCTATTTATGCGACAACGAGCGATGCTATTTTCGGTAACGAAACTGTAACATTCGTATCCGCAGTCATAACAAGAACCAGGAGCACTTGAATGTTTGCTTTCTTTCGACCTGCCACACACCAGGCAGCCCTGCCTGAAGAAAAAATAGACAGCACCTACCGACGCCTTCGCTGGCAGATCTTCGCCGGGATCTTCATTGGCTACGCCGGCTATTACCTGCTGCGCAAGAACTTCTCCCTGGCCATGCCATATCTGATCGACGAGGGTTACACCCGTGGTCAGCTGGGCCTGGCCATGTCGGCCATCGCCATCGCCTATGGGCTGTCGAAGTTCCTGATGGGCCTGGTGTCCGACCGTTCCAACCCGCGCTACTTCCTGCCCTTTGGCTTGCTGGTCTCGGCGGGGGTGATGTTTGTGTTCGGTTTCGCGCCTTGGGCAACGTCCAGCGTGACCATGATGTTCATCCTGCTGTTTATCAACGGCTGGGCCCAGGGCATGGGCTGGCCGCCCAGCGGACGGACCATGGTGCATTGGTGGTCGCAGAAAGAGCGCGGCGGCGTGGTGTCGGTGTGGAACGTGGCGCACAACGTCGGCGGTGGCCTGATCGGCCCGTTGTTCCTATTGGGGATGGGCTGGTTCAATGACTGGCATGCGGCATTCTATGTGCCCGCTGCTCTAGCACTCGTCATTGCGGTGTTTGCCTTCGTGACCATGCGCGATACCCCGCAATCGGTGGGCCTGCCGCCGATCGAGAAATACAAGAACGACTACCCGGAAGGCTACGACGACAGCCACGAGAGCGAATTCAGCGCCAAGGAAATCTTCGTCAAATACGTGCTGCGCAACAAAATGCTCTGGTACATCGCCATGGCCAACGTGTTTGTTTATCTACTGCGCTACGGCGTGCTGGACTGGGCGCCGACCTACCTCAAGGAAGCCAAGGGCTTCACGGTGGACAAGAGTTCCTGGGCCTATTTCTTCTACGAGTGGGCGGGCATCCCCGGCACGCTGCTGTGTGGCTGGATGTCGGACAAGATCTTCCGTGGCAACCGTGGCCTGACCGGCATGGTGTTCATGGCCTTGGTGACCGTGGCAACGCTGGTGTACTGGCTGAACCCGGCCGGCAACCCGACCGTCGACATGATCGCCCTGGTTTCCATCGGCTTCCTGATCTACGGTCCGGTGATGCTGATCGGTTTGCAGGCACTGGAACTGGCGCCGAAGAAAGCCGCCGGTACCGCCGCCGGCTTTACCGGTTTGTTTGGTTACCTGGGTGGCTCGGTCGCGGCCAGTGCGGTCATGGGCTACACCGTGGACCATTTTGGCTGGGACGGTGGTTTTGTGCTGTTGGTCGGTGCCTGCCTGCTGGCGATGGCCTTCCTCGCGCCAACCCTGTGGCACAAGCAAATCGCCAGTCAGAGCCGCGAAGCGGTCGCCTGATCCAGCGCTGATTTGCAGCGCTTGAGCCGCGCCTCCAGATTCCGGTCTGGCATGGCGTGGCTGCGTAGGGCGTGGATGGTCTGCTCGACGTAATCGCGAGTGGTGCCGTAACGCCCACAGGCGCTTTCGAACACCTGGCTCAGCACATGGTCCGGCAGGTTGCCGGCATAGCTGGGCAGGTGTCGCTCCAGTACAAACCCCAAGGCTTGCACCCGGCTGCCATCCTCGAGACGGCAACTGAGCCAGTGCGGGCGATAGGACGGGACCGGCATCTCGCGCTGCCACAGGGCAAACAGCGAGTCTTCGAGATTGTCCTGCGGCAACCGATAGGCGAAACCGCTGCAGGAGCCGCCGCGATCCAGCCCAAACACCAGCCCCGGCAACTCCGGCGTACCACGATGTTCATGGGACCATAGGTACAAACCGCGATGATAACCATGGACCCGGCCGCGCATCCGCTCCACGGCCGTGCATTCCGGCCGCCAGATCAATGAACCGTACGCGAACAGCCAGACCGGACCGCCCTGGTGGAGACTCATGGTCAATTGCATCGAGGCGAGCAATTGCTCACGGGTCAGTTGCGGCCCCAGCTCGAGTCGTGGTGGGTACAAGGCACAGGTCATGGCGGATTCGATAGCGGTCATGGCCGGTAGCGGTTGGCTCCTCGCGGGTCAGAAGATGGATAGCGTCGTCATGACACTGACGCTGATCAGAATCAAGGCAAGTTGGATGCCATGAATGCCTGGAACTCCGGTATATACCTTACCGACATCCAGTGCATGGGCTAAATATCGAATCGATATATGCCAGGTATATAACCCTGTGGGGAGCAAGGCTTGCCCGCGATAAGAGCGATGCGGCCTTCCAAGATCGAGGTGCCTGTTTCACGAGCAAGTTTTGCTCCCACAAAGCGGAAACTCCCTCGTTACAAAAAACAGACCTCAATCAAGCTTCAAGAGTGGCTCAGGGCCGCGGCGCATACGCAAACACGTCGGCGCGCATTTGATGGGCATCCATTCCGGCTTCCACCAGCGCATCGAGCGTGGCGTAGATCATGGCCGGCGAGCCGCTGGCGTAAACGTGCACGCCAGAAAGATCGCTGATGTCCTCGCACACGGCTTCATGGAGCATCCCGCAGCGCCCTTCCCAGCCACACAAGTCGCTGACGACTTTATGCAGGAACAGGTTCGGCAGTTTCTTCCATTCCTCCCAATGCTCGACTTCATAGAAGTCTTCCGGCCGCCGCACGCCCCAATACAGGTGCACCGGGTGTTTGAAACCCGCCGCCCGGCAATGCTCGATCAGGCTGTGCATCTGCGCCATGCCGGTTCCGGCGGCGATCAACACCAACGGTCCGTCCGGCAGTTCGGATAAATGCGTGTCTCCAAAAGGCATCTCGATACGCACGCTGGGGTTGCGTCGCAGTTGCCCCAGCAGCGCCTGTGCACTGCTTTCGCGCACCAATACGTGCAATTGCAGCTCGCGCCCCGAATGCGGTGCCGAGGCCAGGGAGAACGCCGATTTTTCGCCGTTCTCCCGCTCGATCATCAGGTACTGCCCGGCGTGATAGCGCGGCGGCTTGCCGGCCGGCGCACGCAGGCGCACTCGCCAGACATCGCCCCCCACGTCGGCGCACTCGATCACCTGGCACGCCAGGTTGCGTACCGGTAGCTCACCCGGCGACAGCACGCCATCCCATAACACTATGCAATCCTCCAGCGGCTCGGCGATGCAGGTAAATATCTCACCGTGATCACGCACCTCGCCCGCCTGCTCCACGCGGCCTTCCACCAACAACGCGCCACAGACATGGCAGTTGCCGTTGCGGCAGCTTTGCGGGCATTCATAGCCCAGGCGCCGCGCGCCATCAAGAATCCGCTCGGCGGGCCGGATCTCCAGCACCGCCCCGGAAGGCTGCAAGGTTACACGCATCAATCTATTCCTAACTGATTCCAAATGGCATCGATCCGTTGGGTAACGGCCTCATCCTTGACGATAACCCGGCCCCACTCACGAGTGGTTTCACCGGGCCATTTATGCGTGGCATCGAGCCCCATCTTCGACCCCAGGCCAGACACCGGCGAGGCGAAATCAAGGTAGTCGATCGGCGTATTATCGATCATCACCGTGTCGCGCTTGGGGTCCATGCGCGTGGTGATGGCCCAGATCACGTCGTTCCAGTCCCGTGCGTTGATATCGTCGTCGGTGACGATAACGAACTTGGTGTACATGAACTGTCGCAAAAACGACCAGACCCCGAGCATCACCCGCTTGGCGTGCCCTGGATACGACTTCTTCATGGTCACCACGGCCATGCGATACGAACAGCCTTCCGGCGGTAAATAGAAATCGGTGATTTCCGGAAATTGCTTCTGCAGGATAGGCACGAACACTTCGTTCAGCGCCACGCCGAGAATGGCCGGCTCATCGGGCGGACGACCAGTGTAGGTGCTGTGGTAAATCGGCTTGATCCGATGGGTGATGCGCTCGACGGTGAACACCGGGAAGCTGTCGACTTCGTTGTAGTAGCCGGTATGGTCGCCATACGGACCTTCATCGGCCATTTCGCCAGGATGGATCACGCCTTCAAGGATGATCTCTGCGGTGGCCGGCACTTGCAGGTCATTGCCGCGGCATTTCACCAACTCGGTGCGGTTACCCCGCAACAGGCCGGCGAACGCATATTCGGAGAGGCTGTCGGGCACAGGCGTGACAGCACCAAGGATGGTCGCCGGGTCCGCACCCAGGGCCACCGACACCGGGAAGGGCTGGCCGGGGTATTTTTCACACCACTCACGGTAATCCAGCGCACCGCCCCGATGGCTCAGCCAGCGCATGATGACCTTGTTGCGGCCAATCACCTGCTGACGATAGATGCCCAGGTTCTGACGGTCCTTGTTCGGGCCTTTGGTGACAGTCAGGCCCCAGGTGATCAGTGGCCCTACGTCGCCCGGCCAGCAGGTCTGCACCGGGAGCATGGCCAGGTCGACATCGTCGCCCTCGATCACCACTTCCTGGCAGATCGCGTCCTTGACGACTTTCGGCGCCATGGCAATGATCTTGCGGAAAATCGGCAGCTTGGACCAAGCGTCCTTGAGACCTTTCGGCGGTTCGGGCTCCTTGAGAAACGCCAGCAGCTTGCCGATTTCGCGCAGCTCACTGACGGCTTCGGCGCCCATGCCCAGGGCCACGCGTTCCGGCGTGCCGAACAGGTTGCCCAAGACCGGAATGTCGTAGCCCGTCGGGTTTTCGAACAATAACGCCGGGCCTTTGGCCCGAAGTGTGCGGTCACAGACTTCCGTCATCTCCAACACCGGAGAGATGGGAACCTGGATGCGCTTCAACTCGCCGCGCTGCTCAAGCTGCTGCACGAAATCCCGAAGATCCTTGAATTTCATTGAGATGCCACCCCGAAAATAGGCGTACATCCTACCTGCTCTCACGTCCAAACAGCAGCCCGAGCATACGCGGCACGATCAATTTTCGGTTGCGCCCAACAGCACTGGAGCAAACAGAGGGCTCAGTCGGGTACTGCCTATATCAGACAGATGATCCTCATCCTTGTACTGTGAGTGACCATTGACCTCGATGCTGCAGATCTGTCCCGCACACATCAGTGGGGTCGGATCAATGACATGTACGCCTGGATCGACAGCACTCATCGAGTCGAACAAAGCGCTGAGAAAATGCTGGCGGGCCAAGTGTTCCTGAAGCGGGCGCCCCAATCCTTCTGCCGAACGTCCAACCCGGGCCAGGCTCGTCAATCGATTGATAGCGCCTTTGCGCTGCAGCGGCACCTCTTTGAACAACCACACTTGCACGCCCGCCGCCCTTAACATCGCCACCCGAGCCTTGAGTGCCGCAGTCATACGCGCCTCGGCCTCGGCCCTATTGTCACGGGGATGGAGCAACACTTTGTTGTCGCCGTCCTCACGACCGTAGACGTAAAGGCTCCAGTTGGAGGCCAAGACCACATCCGTGATCTGCAGGCGGCGAACCTGCTCCATGGTCCTTTCGTTGAAGTCCTTGCAACGCTGGCGCAGGTCGTCGCTCAGCACAGGCGGACAAGCGCTCATGCTGTAAAGCCATACCGGACGCCCCTCGCGGGTGGCATTGCTTTCGATCGCCGGCAACAACGCCGCGGCATGGCTGTCGCCCCAGAACAGTTGAGTCGCCTGGGCCTCTTTGTTCTCGCCAATCAGGCACGCCTTGTCCAGATGCTTGTCCGAAGTCACCAGCATGCATTTCATCTGCCCGGCATTCCAATCCCGCGCCTGTGCATACTCCAACGCCTTGCCGGTAAGGCGCTGGGGAAAACCCTCCGCCAAACGAACCACCGAACCTGTCACCGCCAGGGCAACCATGGCCAGCAAACCTCCCACCAGCACTGGTTTGCGCCCTGGCAGCACGCGCTTATCACGAAACGGAAGCTCGACGAAGCGCCAACTCAGCCAGGCAAGACTCAACGCCAACAGCATCCAGCCCACTGCCTCCAAATGCTCGATACCGTCGATGGAAACAGCATTGGCATAAACGTAGACAGGCCAATGCCACAGATAAAGGGAATAGGAAATCAAACCAATCCAGACGAGCACCTTGGTACCGAGCAGTTGAGCGACCCAGGTCGAACCCTGCGCCCCGGACCAAATCAGCGCGGTGGCGCCGAGAACAGGCAGCAAAGCAGCCCAGCCCGGGAACGTCGTGGTCCTGTCAAAGGTGAGAACAGCCACCAGCACTGCAGCCAAGCCGGCCACGCCCGCCGATTGATAGAGCCACGGTCTCATGCCATGCATGGACGCGGGCAATACCGCGAGCATCGCACCACACAACAGCTCCCAGGCGCGTGTCGGCAACGAAAAGAAAGCGACGTCAGGCTTGCTGTCGATGTAAGCGATGTTCAGCCCGAAGGAAACCAGCAAGACGGCAAACAGCATCCAGCGCCAATGACGCACATGACGCATCAACAACACCATCAGCAACGGAAAGAAAATGTAGTACTGCTCCTCGACAGCCAACGACCAGGTATGAAGCAGCGGCTTGAGGTCTGACGCCGGCTCAAAGTAGCCGTCCTCACGCATGAACAAGATGTTTGAAATGAACAACGACTGATAACGAACCGTCCGGCCAAGTTCCGAAAAGTCCTTGGCCGTCAGCAGCAACCAGCCCAGGGCCAACGTTACCAGCAGCACCAGACTCAGGGCCGGAAGGATGCGTCGCGCACGCCGGGCCCAGAAATCGACGAAGCTGAAACGCTGCGCGCTGATCTCTCGGAACAGGATGCTGGTTATCAGGAACCCGGAAATGACAAAGAAGACATCGACCCCGACAAAGCCGCCGCTGAACGTGCTGAAGCCGAAATGAAACAACACCACCGGGATAACGGCCAAGGCCCTCAAACCGTCGATATCACGTCGATTGCCAAATGTGTGCATAACGCTCCTTGTCTTGAAATATACAATGCCAACCGGAACGACACTGCCGGCCTTCAAAAGTGTCTATTTTGATACAAATTTCAGCAAAAAAAAGAGCGCCCCTGTTCAGGGCACTCTTTTTTGAAGCATGGCTTCGTGTTACTTGCGTTTCATCGACAGGAAGAACTCATCGTTGGTCTTGGTCGTCTTCAGCTTGTCGACCAGGAACTCGATGGCGGCGACTTCATCCATCGGATGCAGCAACTTGCGCAGGATCCACATGCGCTGCAACTCATCATCGGCGGTCAGCAACTCTTCGCGGCGCGTGCCGGAACGGTTGATGTTGATGGCCGGGAACACACGTTTCTCGGCGATACGGCGATCCAGGGGCAGCTCCATGTTGCCAGTGCCCTTGAATTCCTCGTAGATCACTTCGTCCATCTTCGAACCGGTTTCAACCAGCGCGGTGGCGATGATGGTCAGCGAACCGCCTTCCTCGATGTTCCGCGCAGCACCGAAGAAACGTTTCGGTTTTTCCAGCGCATGGGCATCGACACCACCGGTCAGCACCTTGCCGGAGCTCGGGATCACGGTGTTGTAGGCACGGGCCAGACGGGTGATGGAGTCCAGCAGGATCACCACGTCCTTCTTGTGCTCGACCAGGCGCTTGGCCTTCTCGATCACCATTTCGGCAACCTGCACGTGGCGGGTCGGCGGCTCGTCGAACGTCGAGGCGACCACTTCGCCGCGCACGGTGCGCTGCATCTCGGTCACTTCTTCCGGACGTTCGTCGATCAGCAGCACGATCAGGTGAACTTCAGGGTTGTTACGGGCGATGTTGGCCGCGATGTTCTGCAACATGATCGTCTTGCCCGCTTTCGGCGGCGCCACGATCAGGCCACGCTGACCTTTGCCGATGGGTGCGCACAGGTCGATGACACGACCGGTGAGGTCTTCGGTGGAACCGTTACCGGCTTCCATCTTCATGCGCACGGTCGGGAACAGCGGGGTCAGGTTCTCGAAGAGAATCTTGTTCTTGGCGTTTTCCGGACGATCGAAGTTGATCGTGTCGACCTTGAGCAGCGCGAAATAACGCTCGCCCTCCTTCGGAGGACGGATCTTGCCAACGATGGTGTCACCGGTGCGCAAGTTGAAGCGACGGATCTGGCTCGGCGAGACGTAGATATCGTCTGGGCCGGCGAGATAGGAAGCGTCTGCAGAGCGGAGAAAGCCGAAGCCGTCCTGGAGAATCTCCAGCACGCCATCACCGGAGATTTCCTCGCCGCTTTTCGCGTGCTTCTTGAGCAGGGAGAAAATCACGTCCTGCTTGCGCGAACGGGCCATATTTTCTATGCCCATCTGTTCGGCCAATTCGAGCAGTTCGGTAATCGGCTTTTGCTTGAGTTCAGTCAGATTCATATAGGAATGACGTAATCATTTATGGAGGGGGGAAATTAAGCTTTTGGCTTAATGAGGCCGCGCCGCGGAGAAGGCGACAGGATCGCGTACTTGTTCGAAAGGAGAGCGTCGGCGACGGCTTGCAGGGGGCAATGGAGAAACCAGTGCGGGGCCGAATGTACCACCTGGGTTTGCGAGCGTCTAGCCCTGAATAACGAAAAAGCCCCGCGATTCGCGGGGCTTTTTCAGTGGCATTCGGCGCTTAGATGTTGGCGTCGAGGAAAGCAGCCAGTTGCGACTTCGACAGCGCACCCACTTTGGTGGCTTCGACGTTGCCGTTCTTGAACAGCATCAGGGTCGGGATACCACGTACGCCGTGCTTGGCCGGAGTCTCCTGGTTTTCGTCGATGTTCAACTTGGCAACGGTCAGCTTGCCGGCGTAGGAGGTAGCGATTTCGTCCAGGACCGGGGCGATCATCTTGCAGGGACCGCACCACTCTGCCCAATAGTCGACCAGTACCGGGCCTTCGGCCTTGAGTACGTCGGCGTCGAAGCTAGCGTCGCTAACGTGTTTGATCAGATCGCTGCTCATGGAAGTCTCCGGGTTTGTCAGCAAAAAAACGTGGCCCATCATAGCGACCCTTCCCGGGTTCAGGAAGCCGCAGTTGATTGAGTCTCGCTATGACGATCGATGGCTTTGGGTATGGCTGGCCTCACGAAGCAGCGGGCGCGACGAAGGAAATCCCGGTACGCAGGGCCGCGTTACGTACATGTTCCTGCATGGCTTTTTGCGCGGCGCCCGAAGCGCGCCGGGCCAGGGCGCGAAGGATCTTGCGATGTTCCTGCCAGGTTTCCATCGCCCGCTCCGCCCGGATGAACGGTAGTTTCTGGCTTTCCAGGAAGATGTCGGCGCTGGCGGTGAGGATGCTCAGCATCGCCTGGTTGCCGCTGGCCAACAAGATGCGCCGATGGAATTCGAAATCCAACCGCGCGGCGGCGTCGAAATCGCTGATCTTCAATTCCCGGCGCATGGCTTCGACATTGTCTTGCAGCCTGTCCAGCTCATCGGCGCTGAGCGTCACCGCCGCCAACCCCGCCGCGAAACCCTCCAGGGCGTAGCGCAATTGGAAGATATCCACTGGCGAGGCCTGGGCCGCGAACGGCCAGCCCGGCGTCGACTCGCTGCGTGGAGCCTCTACCGGTGCCTGCACGAATACCCCCTTGCCCGGCTGCACGCTGATCATGCCCAGGGCACTGAGAGATGACAGCGCTTCGCGCAGCGAGGCCCGACTCACCCCCAATTGCAGCGCCAGGTCCCGTTGCGACGGCAACGCATCGCCCGGGCCGAAGCCTTCATCGACGATCAGTTTGCGGATGGCTTGCAGGGCCACTTCAGGAACGGCGCGAGCGATGGAATTCATGATTTTTAAGACGAACCGGGCCAGTGAGCGACTAGTTGTAAAGCTATTCGCCGCGCCCGGCAAGTCGTGCCCCAGCGGGGTTCGGCGACAAATAACGACGCCCGATAACGGTGCAAAAAACACCGTAACTGTTCAGACCAGTAAGACCGCCTCCCACCAGCAAAACCGTGGCTTGGGCCGGTGAAATGTCGCCTTGGCATGGCCTGTGCTCTGTCCGAACGCAGAAATCACATCACCGATTGCGGAGATTCGCCATGATTCAGCGTTGCAGCGCCCTGCTCACAGCCCTGTTTGCCAGCCTGATGCTCTGTCAGCTACCCGCCCACGCCGATGGCCTGGAAGACGTGGTCAAGCGTGGCACCCTCAAGGTCGCCGTGCCTCAGGACTTCCCGCCATTCGGCTCGGTGGGCCCGGACATGAAGCCCCGTGGCCTGGACATCGACACCGCGAAACTGCTGGCCGACCAGCTCAAGGTCAAGCTTGAGCTGACGCCGGTCAACAGCACCAACCGCATCCCCTTCCTGACCACCGGCAAGGTCGACCTGGTGATTTCCAGCCTGGGCAAGAACCCGGAGCGGGAAAAAGTCATCGACTTTTCCAATGCCTATGCGCCGTTCTACCTGGCCGTGTTCGGCCCGCCTGACGCTGCCATCAACAACCTGGACGACCTCAAGGGTAAGACCATCAGCGTCACCCGTGGCGCCATCGAAGACATCGAGCTGAGTACGGTTGCCCCCGAAGGCACCATCATCAAGCGCTTCGAAGACAACAACTCGACCATCGCCGCCTACCTGGCCGGTCAGGTCGACCTGATCGCCAGCGGCAACGTGGTGATGGTCGCCATCAGCGAACGTAACCCCAAGCGTGTTCCGGCGCTGAAGGTAAAACTCAAGGATTCGCCGGTGTACGTGGGCGTGAACAAAAACGAGCCGGCGCTGTTGGACAAGGTCAACCAGATTCTCGCCACCGCCAAGACCGATGGCAGCCTGGAGAAAAATTCCCAGACCTGGCTCAAGCAGCCGTTGCCGGCCGATCTCTGACCGACGCTTGAGAGGCTGAGCATGGCTTATCAGTTCGATTTTCTGCCGGTGGTGCAAAACACCGAGCTGCTGTTGCGTGGCGCGCTGTTCACCCTGGAGCTGACGGCCATCGGCACGTTGCTCGGAGTCGGCCTGGGCATCGTCGGGGCCGTGGTGCGGGCGTGGAACATTCGTCCGTTCGCGGCAATCTTCGGTGTGTACGTGGAGTTGATCCGCAACACGCCGTTCCTGGTGCAGCTGTTTTTCATCTTCTTCGGCTTGCCGTCCCTGGGCCTGCAGATTTGCGAATGGCAAGCCGCAGTGCTGGCGATGGTGATCAACCTCGGCGCTTATTCCACTGAGATCATCCGTGCCGGCATCCAGGCGATCCCGCGGGGACAACTGGAAGCCGCCGCGGCCCTGGCGATGACCCGCTTCGAGGCCTTGCGCCATGTGGTGCTGCTGCCGGCGCTGGGCAAAGTCTGGCCGGCCCTGAGTAGCCAGATCATCATCGTGATGCTCGGCTCGGCGGTCTGTTCGCAGATCGCCACCGAAGAGTTGAGCTTTGCCGCCAACTTCATCCAGTCACGTAACTTCCGCGCGTTCGAAACCTATGCGCTGACCACGCTCATTTACTTGTGCATGGCGCTGTTGATCCGCCAGCTCCTGAACTGGGTGGGTCGCCGCTGCCTCTACAAGAGCAGCAACGGGAGCGGCCGATGAGCGATTTCACTTTCTGGGACGTGGTGCGCAACCTGCTCACCGGCCTGCAATGGACCCTGGCGCTGTCGCTGGTGGCGTTTATCGGTGGCGGCGTGATCGGCTTGCTGATCATGGTGTTGCGCATCTCCAAGAGCGCCCTGCCCCGCAACATCGCCCGTACCTACATTGAGCTGTTCCAAGGCACACCGCTGTTGATGCAACTGTTCCTGGTGTTCTTCGGCGTGGCCCTGGCCGGGGTGGAGATTTCCCCCTGGATGGCGGCGGCGATTGCCTTGACGCTGTTTACCAGCGCCTACCTGGCGGAGATCTGGCGCGGTTGTGTCGACTCGATTTCCCACGGCCAGTGGGAAGCCTCGGCGAGCCTGGCCCTCAACCCGCTGGAGCAGTTGCGCTATGTGATCCTGCCCCAGGCCCTGCGCATCGCCGTGGCGCCGACCGTGGGCTTTTCGGTGCAAGTGGTCAAGGGCACGGCCGTGACCTCGATCATTGGCTTTACCGAACTGACCAAGACCGGCGGCATGCTCGCCAACGCCACGTTCGAGCCGTTCATGGTCTATGGCCTGGTCGCCTTCGGTTATTTCCTGCTCTGCTACCCCTTGTCCCTCAGTGCGCGCTACCTGGAAAGGAGACTGCATGCCTCTGCTTAGAATTACCGCCCTGCACAAATACTACGGCGATCACCACGTGCTCAAAGGCATCGACCTGAGTGTCGAGGAAGGCCAGGTGGTGGCGATCATCGGCCGCAGCGGCTCGGGCAAATCCACCTTGCTGCGCACCCTCAATGGCCTGGAATCGATCAACGACGGTGTGATCGAAGTCGACGGCGAATACCTCGATGCGGCTCGCGCCGACCTGCGCAGCCTGCGGCAGAAAGTCGGGATGGTGTTCCAGCAATTCAACCTGTTCCCGCACCTGACGGTCGGCGAGAACGTGATGCTGGCGCCGCAGGTTGTTCAAAAAGTACCCAAGACCAAGGCGGCCGAGCTGGCACGGCAGATGCTGGAACGGGTCGGGCTCGGCGAGAAATTCGATGCCTTCCCGGACCGCTTGTCCGGTGGCCAGCAGCAACGGGTCGCGATTGCCCGGGCGCTGGCGATGTCGCCGAAAGTGCTGCTGTGCGATGAAATCACCTCGGCCCTGGACCCGGAGCTGGTCAACGAAGTGCTCAGCGTGGTGCGGCAGTTGGCCAAGGAAGGCATGACGTTGATCATGGTCACCCATGAAATGCGTTTTGCCCGGGAAGTCGGCGACAAACTGGTGTTCATGCACCAGGGCAAGGTGCATGAGGTGGGCGATCCCAAGGTGTTGTTCGCCGATCCGCAGACAGCCGAACTGGCGAACTTCATCGGGATGGTCGAGCCAGCCTGATCTTTGCTGCCAAAGAACAGTCTGTGGCGAGCGAGCTTGCTCCCGCTCGGTTCTGTAGGAGCTGGCGAAGCCTGCGATCTTTTGATCTTTGATCTTTCACTTATGACTCAATGGGCAGCGGAAAGATCGCAGCCTCGTTGCACTCGACAGCTCCTACAGGCCCAGCGGGAGCAAGCTCCCTCGCCACAAAGGCACCCTGCAGGCTGCTCTGGCTCAAGGGTTTGGTTCAGGCGCGTTGGCGTAAGCGGTTGATCGTGGCAGGATGACGTGGTTATCGACCGAGACTTTTTGACCATGCCGCCATCCCAAGCCAAGAATCTGTCCCTGATCGCTGCCATCGACCTGGGCTCCAACAGCTTCCACATGGTCGTCGCCAAGGCGCAGAACGGGGAAATCCGCATTCTTGAGCGGCTCGGCGAGAAGGTCCAACTGGCCGCCGGTATCGACGAAGCACGAAAGCTGAGCGAGGAATCCATCCAGCGCGGGCTCGATTGCCTCAAGCGGTTTGCCCAACTGATCAACGGCATGCCCCTGGGTGCGGTGCGGATCGTGGGCACCAACGCCCTGCGCGAGGCGCGCAACCGGGGCGAGTTCATCCGCCGCGCCGAAGAAATCCTCGGACATCCGGTGGAAGTCATCTCCGGCCGTGAAGAAGCCCGCCTGATTTATCTGGGCGTTTCCCACACCTTGGCCGACACCCCGGGCAAGCGCCTGGTGGCGGACATCGGCGGCGGCAGTACCGAATTCATCATCGGACAGCGCTTCGAACCGCTGCTGCGCGAAAGCCTGCAGATGGGTTGCGTCAGCTACACCCAACGTTATTTCCGCGACGGCAAGATCACCCCGGCCCGCTATGCCCAGGCCTACACCGCGGCGCGCTTGGAAATCATGAGTATCGAACACGCCCTGCACCGCCTGGCCTGGGACGAAGCCATCGGTTCCTCAGGGACCATTCGGGCCATCGGCCTGGCCCTCAAGGCTGGCGGCCACGGCACTGGCGAGGTCAACGCCGAAGGGCTGGCCTGGCTCAAGCGCAGGGTGTTCAAGCTCGGCGACGCGGACAAGATCGATTTCGACGGCATCAAGCCCGATCGCCGGGCAATTTTCCCTGCAGGCCTGGCCATCCTCGAGGCGATTTTCGACGCCCTCGAACTGCAACGCATGGACCACTGTGACGGCGCCCTGCGCGAAGGTGTGCTGTATGACCTATTGGGGCGTCATCATCACGAAGACGTCCGGGAGCGTACCCTGGGCTCGCTCATGGAGCGTTATCACGTTGACCAAGAACAAGCCGCACGGGTCGAACGCAAGGCGCTGCACGCCTTCGACCAGGTGGCCGACGATTGGGACCTTAACGACGGCGTCTGGCGCGAGCTGCTGGGCTGGGCCGCCAAGGTCCATGAAGTGGGCCTGGACATTGCCCACTATCACTACCACAAGCATGGCGCCTACCTGATCGAGCATTCGGACCTGGCGGGGTTTTCCCGGGAAGACCAGCAAATGCTCGCGCTGTTGGTCCGCGGCCATCGGCGCAACATTCCCAAGGATAAATTTGCCGAGTTCGGCGATAACGGCAGCAAGCTGATTCGTTTGTGCGTGCTGCTGCGCTTTGCGATCCTGTTCCATCACATCCGTGGCACCCAGGAAATGCCCCAGGTGGTCCTGCACGCCAATGGCGATCAGTTGGATGTGCTGTTTCCCGAAGGTTGGCTGGAAGAGAATCAACTGACCCAGGCCGACTTCGCCCAGGAAGCCGACTGGTTGACCCGGGTCGGGATTGTGCTGAACATTCACTGATCGCTTGCCGGTGGCTCTACAATCCCGCCGGCTCCCGCTGGGCCTGTAGGAGCTGTCGAGTGCAACGAGGCTGCGATCTTTCCCCAGACACTTGAGTCTCAAGCGAAAGATCAAAAGATCGCCGCCTTCGGCAGCTCCTACAGTACAGCCCGCAGGAACAAACTCCCCCGCCGCAGACCTTAACGAACCGCCAACACCGGGCTACTCAAGCGCTCCAGCAAAGTCGCCTGGGCGCTGCGCGGGTTCTGATTACCGGTCGGCGTGTTGCGGATGTAACGGCCATCCGACTGCAAGCTCCAGCTGTGGGTGTTGTCGGTGAGGTAGCTTTCCAGCTCTTTCTTGACCCGCAGGATCAACTTCTTGCCCTCCACCGGGAAGCAGGTCTCGACCCGCTTGTCGAGGTTGCGCTCCATCCAGTCGGCGCTGGACAGGAACATCTGCTCCTCACCGCCGTTGAGGAAGTAGAACACCCGCGTATGTTCCAGGAAGCGCCCGATGATCGAGCGTACGTGGATGTTATGGGACACCCCCGCAATGCCCGGCCGCAGGCAGCACATGCCACGCACCACCAGGTCGATGCGCACACCCGACTGGCTGGCCTTGTACAACGCACGAATGATCTTCGGGTCGGTCAGCGAGTTGAACTTGGCAATGATGTGGGCCGGCTTGCCCTCCAGGGCGAACTGCGTCTCCCGGGCGATCATGTCGAGCATGCCCTTTTTCAGGGTGAACGGCGCGTGCAGCAGTTTTTTCATGCGCAGGGTCTTGCCCATGCCGATCAACTGGCTGAACAGCTTACCGACGTCTTCGCACAAGGCGTCGTCAGAGGTCAGCAGGCTGTAGTCGGTGTACAGCCGGGCGTTGGCGGCGTGGTAGTTGCCGGTGCCCAAGTGGGCGTAACGCACGATCTCACCGGCTTCACGGCGCAGGATGAGCATCATCTTGGCGTGAGTCTTGAAGCCGACCACGCCATAAATCACCACCGCACCGGCCGCTTGCAGGCGGCTGGCCAGTTGCAGGTTGGATTCTTCGTCGAAGCGCGCGCGCAATTCGATCACCGCCGTGACTTCCTTGCCGTTTCGCGCCGCGTCCACCAGGGCATCGACGATTTCCGAGTTGGCGCCGCTGCGGTACAGGGTCTGGCGCACCGCCAGGACGTGGGGGTCCTTGGCGGCCTGGCGCAGCAGATCGACCACCGGCGTAAACGATTCGAACGGGTGCAACAGCAGGATGTCCTGCTTGCTGATCACGCTGAAAATGTTCTCGCTGTTTTGCAGCAGTTTCGGGATCTGTGGCGTGAACGGCAGGTATTGCAGCTCCGGATGGCTGTCCAGGCCGGTGATGCTGAACAGTCGGGTCAGGTTGACCGGGCCGTTGACCTGATACAGCTCGGTCTCATGCAGGTTGAACTGCTTGAGTAGGTAATCGGACAGGTGTTTCGGGCAGGTATCGGCCACTTCCAGGCGCACCGCATCACCGTAGCGACGGGAGAACAGCTCGCCGCGCAGGGCGCGGGCCAGGTCTTCGACGTCCTCGGTGTCCACCGACAGATCGGCGTTGCGCGTCAGGCGGAACTGGTAGCAACCCTTCACCTTCATACCCTGGAACAGGTCATCGGCGTGGGCGTGGATCATCGACGACAGGAACACATAATTGTCGCCGGGACCGCCGACGTCTTCCGGTACGCGGATGATGCGCGGCAGCAGGCGTGGCGCCGGAATGATCGCCAGGCCGGAATCGCGGCCGAAGGCGTCGATGCCTTCCAGTTCAACGATGAAGTTCAGGCTCTTGTTGACCAGCAGCGGGAACGGGTGCGTCGGATCGAGGCCGATCGGCGTAATGATCGGCGCGATCTCGTCACGGAAATAGCGGCGCACCCAAGTCTTGATCTTAGTGTTCCAGTTGCGGCGACGGATGAAGCGCACCTGGTGCTTTTCCAGTTCCGGCAACAGGATGTCGTTAAGGATCGCGTACTGGCGGTCAACGTGACCGTGGACCAGCTCGCTGATGCGCGCCAGGGCCTGGTGCGGTTGCAAGCCGTCGGCGCCGGCCTGTTCACGGGCAAAGGTGATCTGCTTCTTCAGGCCGGCGACGCGGATCTCGAAAAACTCATCCAGGTTGCTGGAAAAGATCAGCAGGAATTTCAGCCGTTCCAGCAGCGGGTAGGACTCGTCCAGCGCCTGCTCCAGCACGCGGATGTTGAACTGCAGTTGCGACAGCTCGCGATGGATGTACAGACTGCTGTCATCCAGGCTGGGAATCACAATCGCCGGGGCCGGTGCGGGCTCGACGACAACTGGGGCTGCGGGCTCCATCGCTGGCGGTGTCTCGGCAACCTGCTCGACCACGGGTTGAGCGTCTTTTACGGCAACTTCGGAGAGTCCTTCGGTATTCATCGCAAGTTCCTGGGAGGCTATTTCTGCTCTCGTAACAATTGGGCGGCGCGCACGGCAAAGTAAGTCAGGATGCCATCAGCGCCTGCGCGTTTGAAAGCGGTCAAGGACTCCAGGATTACCCCTTCGCCCAACCAGCCGTTCTGGATCGCGGCCATGTGCATGGCGTACTCGCCGCTGACCTGATAAACAAAGGTCGGCACTTTGAATTCGTCTTTGACCCGGCAAAGAATGTCGAGGTAGGGCATGCCAGGCTTGACCATGACCATATCTGCCCCTTCTGACAAGTCAGCCGCCACTTCGTGCAAGGCTTCCTGACTGTTGGCCGGGTCCATCTGATAAGAAGCCTTGTTGGCCTTGCCCAGGTTCAGGGCCGAGCCGACCGCGTCGCGGAACGGGCCGTAATAGGCGCTCGCGTATTTGGCCGAGTAGGCCATGATTCGCACGTTGACGTGACCGGCCACCTCGAGGGCTTCGCGGATCGCCTGGATACGCCCGTCCATCATGTCCGACGGCGCCACTACCTGCGCCCCGGCCTCGGCGTGGGACAGGGCCTGCCGGACCAGTGCATCGACCGTAATGTCGTTCTGCACGTAACCTTCTTCATCGAGAATACCGTCCTGCCCGTGGGTGGTGAACGGGTCCAGTGCCACGTCGGTGATCACCCCCAGCTCCGGGAAGCGCGCGCGCAGAGCGCGGGTCGCACGCTGGGCGATGCCCTCCGGGTTCCAGGCTTCGGCGGCGTCCAGAGACTTGAGTGTCGGCGGCGTGACCGGGAACAGCGCCAATGCCGGAATACCCAACTCGACCCAGTGAGTGGCTTCCTCAAGCAGCAGGTCGATCGTCAGGCGCTCCACCCCGGGCATCGACGCCACCGCTTCGCGACGGCTCTCACCGTCCAGAACGAATACCGGCAGGATCAGGTCATTGGTGGTCAGCACGTTTTCACGCACTAGCCGACGAGAGAACTCATCACGACGGTTGCGACGCAGGCGGGTAGCAGGGAACAGACGATTGGCGGGGGTAAAGCTCACGGCAGACTCCTGAGCCCGTGCTGGCGGGCGAGCGTGACAGTTATAAGCGCCCATTATGACGAAGACATTACAGTTTATGTGTGCCTGCGTCCTGTCGTCGCAGTTATTGTCATTGTAGGAATTGTTCACGTCGAGACACATTTCGATACTTTCCTGAATGTGCCTGAAGGGTTAGGCTGCGCGTTCATTTCGCCAGCACCCAGACAATGCTCCAACAATTTCTGCATGACTTCGGCTACTTGGCCCTGTTTATCGGCACGTTCTTCGAAGGCGAAACCATCCTCGTGCTCGCAGGTTTCCTGGCGTTCCGTGGCTACATGGACATCAACCTAGTCGTCGTCGTGGCGTTCTGCGGCAGCTACGCGGGCGATCAGCTGTGGTATTTCCTGGGACGCAAGCACGGTCGCAAGCTCCTGGCCCGCAAGCCACGCTGGCAGTTGATGGGGGATCGGGCGCTGGAGCATATTCGCCGGCATCCGGACATCTGGGTCCTGAGCTTCCGCTTCGTCTATGGCCTGCGCACGGTGATGCCGGTGGCGATCGGCCTGTCAGGCTATCCGCCGGGTCGCTACCTGTTGCTCAACGGCATCGGGGCGGCGATCTGGGCCACGGCGTTGGCCGCGGCCGCGTACCACTTTGGCGCGGTGCTCGAAGGCATACTGGGCAGCATCAAGAAGTATGAGTTGTGGGTCCTCGGCGCGCTGCTGGTGCTGGGCCTAGTCTTGTGGCTGCGCCGACGTATCAAGAATGCGCGCCTGGCCAGAAAAATCCTCGAAGCCGAGCGCCTGGAACAAGCCCGGTCCGGCGAACCTACGACGCCAACCGAGTAAACCGGGTACGAGAGCAATACAGCCCGATGCCGCTGAGCAGGCTGTAGCTGAGCAGCACGACCCAGGCCCCATGGCTCATCACAGCGCTGGCCGGCCACAACCCGGCCAGGGGCGCCAGCCATACCAGCGGCAGGTTCGAGGCCAGCCGCAACAGCTCCAGCCTCAACGCCCACGGGCGATTCTCCAGGGCCACGCCCAACACGAACAGGCCGAACGCCACCGCGCCCCAACCCAGCACCAGGGCGGCGACCGGCAGGCTGGCTTCAAGGTTCATCAGATAACTGCCCAGGGCAATGTAGGCGCAGAACTGCAGCCCCACGTACCACTGCTGGCGAGCCTCCAACGGCACTTCGAATTTGCGGAACTGGCTCAAGTCCGGCTTGTTCAGCGGGTACCTGGCCGCGACATCCGCCGGACGCCAACCGGTGGGCATGAACCAGATCCGCAGCTTGTCCCACCAACGCCCGGCCCGACGAGCATCGGCCCCTAGCTGCGCATAGAACTGCAGGTTGGCCCACACCGGATTCCAACTGGCCAGCGGCGTGGTCACGCCGAAAATCACCGGTTCGTTGGCATCTTCTTCCTGGAAGGTGCCAAACAGACGGTCCCAAATAATGAACACCCCGCCGTAGTTGCGATCCATGTAGAGAGGGTTCTGTGCATGGTGGGCACGATGATTGGACGGCGTAACGAGGCACCACTCCAGCCAGCCGAGCTTGGGGATGTGCTGGGTGTGGACCCAGAACTGATACAGCAGATTCAACGCCGCGACGCTGACGAACACCTCCAGCGGCACGCCCACTACGGCGAGCGGGACGTAGAAGATCCAGCTCAGCAGGAACCCGGTGCTGGTCTGGCGCAATGCGGTGCAAAGGTTGTAGTCCTCGCTCTGGTGGTGCACCGAATGAGCGGCCCAGAGGATGTTGCGTTCATGGCCCATGCGGTGCAGCCAGTAATAGCAGAAGTCGTAGAGCACAAAGGCAAACACCCAAGTCCAGGCGCGGTCGGCAGGCAGCCCGATGACAGCCAGGTGTTTCAACGCAAAGGCGTAGGTCACCAGCCCCATGCCTTTAGTCAAAAGGCCCGTCGTGGTCGACAGTACGCCGGTGCTCAAGCTGTTGATCGCGTCTGCCACACGGTAGTGGCTCACGCCCCGCCAGCGATCAGCCAGCAACTCGACGGCGATCAGCACGAAGAAGAACGGCACGGCATACAGGATGAAGTTCATGACGCAACCCGGGCATGCAAGGCAGGGAGATAGTCGGCAGATTAGGTGTAGCTGCCCCATCCCCCTATGGCAACGAGTGACAAATTAGTAGACATTTAACGCCATGAATATGGAGAAAAAACCATGAGCAAAAAAATTGCGGTGATCCTTTCCGGCTGTGGCGTGTATGACGGCGCCGAGATCCACGAAAGCGTGATCACCTTGCTGCGTCTCGATCAGCGTGGAGCTCACGTCCAGTGCTTCGCCCCCAACATTGCCCAGTTGCATGTGATCAATCACCTGACCGGCGAGGAAATGCCCGAGAGCCGCAACGTGTTGGTGGAATCGGCACGGATCGCCCGGGGCAACGTGAAAGACCTGCGTGAAGCCAGGGTCGAGGACTTCGACGCCCTGATCGTCCCCGGCGGTTTTGGCTCGGCGAAAAACCTGTCCAACTTCGCCGTCGAAGGCGCCGGCTGCACGGTCCAGCCAGAGGTCCTGGCATTGGCCGAGGCCTTTGCCGAGGCCGGCAAACCAGTCGGGCTGATCTGCATCTCCCCGGCCATGGCGGCGAAAATCTACGGCCCGGGAGTGGTCTGCACCATCGGCAACGACGTCGACACGGCCGCCGCGGTGACCAAAATGGGGGGCACTCACGAAGAGTGCACCGTCACCGATATCGTCGAAGACCGCGCGCGCAAACTGGTCAGCACCCCGGCCTACATGCTGGCGCAGAACATCAGCGAAGCGGCTTCTGGCATCCACAAGCTGGTGGACCGGGTGTTGGAGTTGACACACGAAAACGACGCCTGACACCGCCGAATTCCCTCCTGTGGGAGCGGGCTTGCTCGCGAAAGCGGTGTGTCAGCCACTCGATGGGCCAACTGAACCGGCGCCTTCGCGAGCAAGCCCGCTCCCACAAGGGGATTGAGGCAAGGCTCAGGAAATTCGGGTCAGGCGCGTCAGGATCCGATCCAGCGCATTGGCAAACCCCTGCTTGTCCCGCTCGCTATACGCCGCCGGGCCGCCGCCCATGTGGCCCTGTTCACGTAAATCGGTGAACAGGTTGCGCACCGCCAGCCGATCGCCCATGTTCTGGGCATCGAACTCCTTGCCTCGTGGATCCAGGGCGGCAACGCCCTTCTTCACCAACCGGTCGGCCAAGGGCACGTCGCTGCAGATCACCAGCTCACCCGGCTCGGCGTACGCCACCAGGTAATCGTCCGCCGCGTCAGGGCCACTGGGCACCACGATCAGCTTCACACAAGCCAGGGCAGGCTTGATCTGCGGCTGACCGGCCACCATCACCACCTCGAACCGGCGCTTCAAGGCGAACTTGACCACCAGTTCTTTCGCCGCCTTGGGGCAGGCATCGGCGTCGATCCATACGCGCATTGAGTGGTTTCCTCTAGGTTAAAAGCATCGCGGGCAAGCTTGCTCCCACACAAGCCTTGCCCCAACAGGGGAGTGTTGACTGTGGGAGCAAGGCTTGCCCGTGATTATGAGCGCAGCGAATGCTTTTCAGGAAACCTGGACCCTACGTTTCTCCACCACCCAACTGCGCCCATACAGCACCACGATCGCCAGGATCGCCACCACTTGAGCGGCCAGCGAATAGGCATCGGCATGAATGCCCAGCCAGTCAAAGTCGAAGAACGCCACCGGATGGGTGCCGAAGATCCCGGCTTCCTGCAATGCCTTCACGCCGTGACCGGCGAATACCACCGACAGCGCGCACAGTAACCCAGCGTTGATGCTGAAGAACAACGCCAGCGGCAGTTTCGCCGAGCCGCGCAGGATCACCCAGGCCAGCCCCATCAACAACACCAGCGCCGTCACGCCACCGGCCAGTACTGCGTTGTGCCCGGCGGGGCCCGCTTGCAACCACAGGGTTTCGTAGAACAGGATCACCTCGAACAGTTCGCGATAGACCGAGAAGAACGCCAGGATCGCAAAACCAAAACGACCACCGCCGCCCACCAGGCTGCTCTTGATGTAGTCCTGCCAGGCCGCTGCGTGGCGACGGTCGTGCATCCAGACCCCCAGCCACAGCACCATCACACTGGCGAACAAGGCCGTCGCGCCTTCGAGCAACTCACGCTGGGCACCGCTGACGTCAATCACATACGCCGCCACCCCCCAGGTCGCCAGGCCGGCCAACAGTGCCAGGCCCCAACCGACGTTAACGCTGCGCACGGCCGACTGCTGACCGGTGTTGCGCAGGAACGCCAGGATCGCCGCCAGCACCAGGATCGCCTCCAGCCCTTCGCGCAGCAGAATCAGCAACCCGGAGATGTAGCTCAGCGACCAGCTCAAGCCATCGCCGCCCAGCAGGTCGGCTGACGCCTTCAACTTGGCCTTGGCCGCGTCCAGGCGCTGTACCGTCTGCTCGATCGGCAAACCGTCCTGCAAAGACTGACGGTAGGCCATCAGGGACTTTTCGGTGTCCTTGCGCACGTTGGCGTCGACGTTATCCAGCGAGCTTTCTACCAGCTCGAAACCTTCCAGGTAAGCGGCTACCGACAGATCGTAGGCCTGGTCGTGGTCACCGGCACGATACGCCGCGATGCTTTTATCCAGGGTGGCCGCCGTGTAGTCGAGCAACTGCGCCGGGCCACGTTGCACCTGCGGCGGCTGGGCACGCTGGGCACGGAACGTCGCCGCCACTGCCGTGCCTTGCGCGGCGAGGACTTCGGCCGGGGTCTGGCGCGCCAGGTCAGCGAGGTTGAAGACCTGTTCACTTTTGGCGGCCGCCGGGTCGGCGCTGAAACTGGCGATGTAGGTCGCCAGGTCCCAGCGCTGACGGTCGTCGAGCTGATCGGCGAAGGCCGGCATGTCGGTGCCGTCGATGCCCATGCCGACGGTGTTGTAGATCGCATAAAGACTCAGGCGATCCAGCCGCTGGGCGTCCCGCATGTTGGCGGGCGGCGGTTCCAGGCCGACACCGGCAGGACCGTCGCCAGCACCGTTGGCACCGTGGCACACCGAGCAATTCTGGGCATACAGCGGTGCGCCGCGGGAAGGATCGGGGGTGATGACCGGCGCCTGGCTGACTTCATACGCCACTGCCAACCGAGCCCCCAGTTGCCGCGTCAGGCGGGCGACATCGCCGCCGTCCTGGCGCTGGGTGATTGCATTGCGCAGGGTGTCGATGCCGTGGACCAGCTCAGTCTTTTCCGGCTTGGCCGGCAGCCCGGCGATCAACCCTTCCAACACCTGGGTGAATTCCAGCTGCTCGCGGTATTCCCCCTCCTCGATGACCTTGCCTGCCTCGACCGTCGCTGGGTAATCCGCGCCGATGTAATCCAGCAAATGCAGCGCCTGGGGGGCGCCCTCGACGGTGTCGGCCAGCAGCGGGGGGCTGCACAGCGCAAGCAATGGCAGTACAAGCCAGGCCAGGAAACGGAACGGCGCAGTCATGAATGACTCTCGGTTGGTAATAAGAAGTAACACATTGTTCACTTCCAATGACTTTGGCTCAAGAGCCGATGTGCTTTGGCGGCACATTTTCATCGGATATTCGTACTTTGAAGGTGATGTCACAAAAAAGGCATTTCGAGATCGAAAAGCCATTACATAGCCAAGCGCCATGTTTATAATCGCGCCGCCTTCTTATTGTTGGATGGCATAAAAGCTCCTCTTTTTATGAGGAACCGGCAGCGTCTCGACGCTTGTCCGTGGGATCGATCCAGCCCGACCCGCAAACTCGGCTGTTACTCAGGGAAGAAATGTTCATGGCATCCCGTGTCGCTTTTCCGGTCGCCCTCGGTGCGATCACCTTGTTGTCCGGCTGTTCGGCCCTTCGCAACTACGACAGTGAATTGGCCCAGACCAACCAGCAACTGGCTTCCGGCAACGTCGACGCCGCATTGACACTGCTGGAAAAGAACAACACCAGCCAGGACAAGGACCTGCTGTACTACTTCGAGAAAGGTGAGTTGCTGCGCGCCAAGGGTGATTTGTCCGGCAGCCAGACGGCCTGGACCAGCGCCGACCAACAGGTTGGTCAATGGGAAGACGCGGTCAAACTCGACACGGCCAAGTACCTGGCCCAGTTCGGCAGCTTCCTGGTCAACGATAAAGTCCGCCGCTACGAAGGCTACGATTACGAAAAGGTCATGCTGACCACGCAGATGGCCCTGAACCTGCTGGCGGTGAATGACTTCGATGGCGCGCGAACCCAGATCAAGAAGACCCACGAACGCGAAGCGGTGATCGCCGACCTGCGGGACAAGGAATACCTCAAGCGCGAGGAAGACGCCGAGAAGCAAGGGGTCAAGACCGAATACAAGGACCTCAAGGGTTATCCGGTGGCCAGCCTCGACGCCCCGGAAGTGGTCAGCCTGAAAAACAGTTATCAGAGCGCGTTCAGCCATTACCTGGCCGGCTTCGTCTACGAAGCCCTGGGTGAAAAAGACCTGGCCGCACCGGGCTACCGCAAGGCCGCCGAACTGCGCCCCAACACGCCGCTGCTGGAACAGGCCCTGCTCAACCTCGACAAGCCTGCCGCCAAGAACGATGACAGCGACATCCTGATCGTGGTGCAGAGTGGCCTGGCACCGTCCCGGGACTCGATCCGTATTCCCCTGCCCTTGCCGATCAGCGGCAACCTGGTCATCACGCCGTTGTCGTTCCCGCTGATCAAGCCTGACACCTCCACGGCCACCTTCAGCCAAATCGGTGTCGACGGCCGTCAGTTGGAGCTGACCCAACTCAACAGCACCACCGCCATGTCCCGCCGCGCCCTGCGCGACGACATGCCAGGCATCATCCTGCGCACCACCGTGCGCGCCATCACCCGTGGCGTGGCGCAAAAGCAGATCAACGACACCAACCCACTGGCCGGCCTCGCCGTCGGCCTCACCTCGGCCGTACTCGAAGGCGCCGACACCCGGACCTGGCGCACCCTGCCTGACTACACCCAAGTGGTGCGCCTGCGCCTGAAGAAAGGCGAGCACCAGGTCACCTTGCCAAGCTCGGTGGGCGGCTCGGTGGTCCAGGTCACCGTCGACCAACGCTACCAGGTCATCAGCCTGCGGGCGGTGGGTAACCAGGTGTACGCCGGTGGCCTGGCTGCCCAGGTGATACCAAACGCCAACCCGAGCGCCATCGCCCTCAAGCAACCTTAAGAACGGAGTCTTGCTCACATGCGTTTAAAACTGATCGCCGTCGGCGCCCTGGCCTTGCTGGCCGGTTGCGCCACCCCGCCGCCACCGGAACCGGGCAGCGCCGCCAGCAAGGTCGTGTCGATGGGCAAGACCAAGAACATCGTGGTCGGCGCCATGCGCGTAGCCCGGGAAAACGGTTACATGACCGTCAATGTCCAGTTGAGCAACACCAGCTACAACAACAAGACGATGTATTACCGATTTGCCTGGCTGGGGCCGGAAGGCTTTCCGATCGCCGAGGAAGAAACCTGGAAAAGCCTGACGCTGTACGGCGAACAGACCAGTTTCCTGCCGGCCATCGCACCGACACCCAAGGCGGTGGATTTCCGTTTGGAAATCAATACCCCTTGAGCCCGTGTCATAAGCGCTGCGTAGGAGCTGACGAGTGCAACGAGGCTGCGATCTTTCCCCAGACACTTGAGTCTCAAGCGAAAGATCAAAAGATCGCAGCCTTTGGCCGCTCCTACAGTGCGCAGCCAGCGGGGCGGTGAGGCGTTTCGCCAAATCTCCTCGCCACAAAACCTTTTATACAGTTATTGAGAGCACCCACATGTTCGTACGCATTTCCTCCCTCGCCCTCGCCGCCTTGCTGGTCAGCGGCTGTGCCAACAACTCGCCGGTCCTGGGTAACAAGAACATCAGCTACGGCGATACCAAGGCCGTGGAAACCGTGACCAACGAGTTCGGCTCCACCGACCTGCAAATGATCGCCGAGTCCATGACCCGCTCCCTGGCCCAGTCCGGCATCCTGCAAGGTCGCCCGGTAGTCCAGGTCTATGACGTGAAGAACAAGACCAGCGAATACATCGACACCCGCGAAATCACCACCAGCATCAAGACTCAGCTGATGAAGACCGGCGCGGCCCGTTTCGCCAGCGACAATACCGCCATGGGCAGCCAGGTTGATCAGCTCAAGCTGCAGAACCAAAGCGGCCTGTACAAGAAAAGCACCGTGGCCAAGACCGGCAACATGATCGCTGCCAAGTACCGTCTTGAAGGCTCCATCAGCTCGATCGTCAAGCGCAGCAGCGACTACAAGGACGTCTTCTACAAATTCAGCCTGCAATTGATCGACGTCGAAAGCGGTCTGGCCGAGTGGATGGACGAAAAAGAAATCCGCAAGACCACGGAGCGTTAAGCCATGCGCACATGGATAGGCATCATGGCCCTGGCCTGCGCATTTGGTGCGCAGGCGGCCCCAAAAGTTGCGGTGACCGACCTTGCGTACCAGGAACGGGTGGAGGAATACATCCACACCGTTTCAGCGCAGAGCAACTTCCAGGCGAACCCTTACAGCGCCAGCGCTTCCTCGAGCTACGACGAGATGGAAGCCACCAGCAGCTACATCGAGCAGGGCGAACTGCGCAAGTTCACCGGCGACATCAAGGGCGAGATTCTGCGCAGCGGGATGTTCCAGCTGACCCAGGGCACACCCTACACGGCGGCGTCCAAGGGCGACATCTATGACGTGATCAAACGCATCAAGGCCGGGAACTTCAAAGGTGCCGATTACGTGCTGTTCGGCACGGTGTCGGACATCGACTTCACCCGCGACATCAACGAGCTGGCCAATACCGCCAGCTACTCGGCCGTGCTGGCGCTGACCCTGGTGGCAGACTTCAGCTTGATCAACACCAAGACCTACGAAATCACCTCGGCCTTTACGGCCATGGGCGAAGGCCAGGACACCAAGCTGTTGAACCACCGGGACGTCCACATCAGCCTCAACCGTCCACGGGTGGTGCGCGAAGTGTCCAAGGCCCTGGGGGAAGATGTGGCGCGGCAACTGAGCGAACAGCTCGGCGGCCCGAGCTATCAACAACCGGGCGAGCCGATGCAGCGCAACAATCTGCCACGGGATACGGCGCCGGTGATCCTGCGCTGACCTCGTAGGCGCTGCCGAGCGAAGCGAGGCTGCGATCTTTTCATCTTTCGCTTGAGATTCAAGTGTCAGGGGAAAGATCGCAGCCTCGCTTCGCTCGGCAGCGCCTACGTAGTGCTTACCCTGCTCCACTCACGCTCGGTTTTACACCGCAGCCTTGCGAATCGTCGCGAGCAAACCCGCCGCACCAATGAACATACCCGCGAAGGCACGGTTCATCCGCCGCTGCTGTTTCGGGGTATGCAACAGGCGCAGGACTTTGGATGCCAGTCCGGTGTACCCTGCCATGACGATGAGGTCGACAACGATCATGGTGACCCCAAGGATCAGGTATTGCTGGATCAACGGTGCATGGGGATTGATGAACTGCGGCAACACCGCCAGCATGAACACCAACGCCTTGGGGTTGCTGATGTTGACCAGGAAGCCGCGAAACACCAGTGCCAGGGGCTTGCCGATGGGCCGCGGGCCCGCATCGTCAGTCATTTCACTGGGGATGGCTCGCCACTGTTTGACACCCAGATAGACCAGGTAGCCCACGCCGAACCATTTGATTGCATAGAACGCCGTGGCCGACGCCGTAAGAATCGCGCCAACACCGGCGGCGACGATCACGATTTGCAACGCCAGGCCCAACTGCAGGCCCAAGGCATTCCAGTAACCACGCCAGAAGCCGTACCGCAGCCCGCTGGACATCGATGCAATAGCGCCGGCACCCGGCGAAAGACTGATCAACCAGCACGCAGCGAAAAACGCCAGCCATGTTTCCAGCACCATTGCACTCCCCGGCTCGAATTTGTCGAAACGACTAAGCTAATGCGCCGTCAGGTCGTTGACCACCGTTTTTTTGCACACGCCTGCGGTATTCACTTAAAAGCACCATGGCGAGGGCGCTCGCTCCCGCTGGGCCGCGTAGCAGCCCTCGTATTACTCGACGAAACCACCCACCGGAAACGCCTCGCTGCCGCGCCAGCGCCGCACCGAACGCTGGAAGAACAGGCTGTTGGGCACTTGCACCATGGCGCTGCCGGTGCCGATTTCCTCGGGCTCGATCAACGTGGTGTACAGCAGGTTGATCGCCACGACACGCCCCTTGATGCCGGGCTTGTCGGTGGTGTCCACCAACTCGACCACATCGCCCAGGCGAAACGGTCCGACGGTGTAGATCAAAACGGCGCAAAACAGGTTCGACAGCACGCTCCAGATGGCAAAGAACGCCACCGCGGCCACCGCAACGAAGCCCGACAGTGCCGTCCACAGCACCGTGGCCGAGACGCCCAAGCGTTC
Organism: Pseudomonas sp. RL_105y_Pfl2_101; assembly: GCF_963970585.1. Classification (NCBI taxonomy): domain Bacteria; kingdom Pseudomonadati; phylum Pseudomonadota; class Gammaproteobacteria; order Pseudomonadales; family Pseudomonadaceae; genus Pseudomonas; species Pseudomonas sp. RL_105y_Pfl2_101. Next base: position 137,712 of record NZ_CAXAPG010000005.1, on the reverse strand, counting down.
GAGCACCACCAGCACCGCAGCGCCCATGATCAGCCAGCGCAACACTCCCCGCAGGATAATGACCAGTTGGGGTGGAAACGGGTAACGCTCACCCAGACCTGTAAGGGTCCGCGCCACGACACGCTGCGCGACATAACCGGCCAGCAGGATCAGCAGGATTTGCACACCCAGCCAGATCGGCTCGATCCACATGATGGGTACAGGCAACGCCAACGCGTCCATCAGGACAATGCCTCCAGCTCCGCTTGCAGGTTTTCCAGCAGTTCCAGCGCTTGCATCCACGCCTCCTCGAGCTCCGCTTCCCGAACCTTCAGCTTGGCCTGCTCGGCCAGCAGGTCGCGCAACTCATCTTTGCGCGCGGCCTCGTAGAGACCACTGTCGCCAAGGCTGGTTTCGATCGTTTGCAGCTTTGCATGCAGCTTGCCCAACTCGACTTCGAGCTTGTCGGACTCACGCTTGTGCGGTGCCAGTTGCTGGCGCAATGCCGCGGCGGCCTGGCGCTGGGCTTTCTTGTCGGTCTTGTCCGGGTTGACCGGCGTGTTGCTGACCGGCGCGTTGCGCTGACGGTATTCCACCAGCCAACGGGCGTAGTCTTCCAGGTCGCCGTCGAACTCCTCGACCTTGCCGTCGGCCACCAGGAAGAAATTATCCGTGGTGCTCTTGAGCAAATGCCGATCGTGGGACACCACCAGCACCGCACCACTGAATTCCTGCAAAGCCATGGTCAGGGCCAGGCGCATCTCCAGGTCCAGGTGGTTGGTCGGTTCGTCGAGCAGCAACAAGTTCGGCCGGCCCCAGGCGATCAACGCCAGCGCCAGGCGCGCCTTTTCGCCACCGGAGAAATTCAGCACCGGTTCGTCGATGCGCGCCCCGCGGAAATCGAAACCGCCGAGGAAATCGCGCAAGACCTGCTCACGCTCGGTCGGAGCCAGGCGTTGCAGGTGCAACAGCGGGCTGGCCTTGGAATCCAGGGAATCGAGCTGATGCTGGGCGAAGTAGCCGACCACCGTGTTCTCGCCCCGGGTCAGGCGCCCAGCCAGAGGCTCGAGTTCACCGGACAGGTTCTTGATCAGGGTCGACTTACCGGCACCGTTGGGCCCCAGCAGACCGATCCGCGCACCCGGGGTCAGTTGCAGCTTGACCTTCTCCAGCACGGTCTTGTCGCCGTAACCCAGGCGCGCGTCGGACAGGTCGATCAAAGGGCTGGAAATCTTGGTCGATTCGCGGAAGACAAAATCGAACGGTGAATCGACGTGGGCCGCCGACAACTCTTCCATCCGCTCCAGCGCCTTGATCCGGCTCTGGGCCTGACGGGCCTTGGTGGCCTGGGCCTTGAAGCGGGCGATGTAGCTTTCCATGTGCGCACGTTGCGCCTGTTGCTTCTCGTAGGCCTGCTGCTGCTGGGCCAGGCGTTCGGCACGCGCGCGCTCGAAGGCGCTATAGCCGCCGCGGTACAAGGTGAGCTTGCGCTGATCGACGTGGGCCACGTGATCCACCACCGCGTCGAGGAAATCACGGTCGTGGGAAATCAGCAGCAGCGTGCCCGGGTAACTCTTGAGCCAGTCTTCGAGCCAGATGATGGCGTCGAGGTCCAAGTGGTTGGTCGGTTCATCGAGCAACAGCAGATCCGAAGGACACATCAAGGCCTGGGCCAAGTTCAGGCGCATCCGCCAGCCACCGGAGAAGTCCCCGACCTGGCGATCCATCTGCTCATTGGTAAAGCCCAGGCCGGCGAGCAATTTGCGCGCACGGGCATCGGCGGTGTAGCCATCGGCACTGTCGAGTTCCGCGTGCAGGCGGGCCTGTGCGGCGCCGTCGTGGGCCGCTTCGGCCGCAGCCAGGTCACGTTGCACCTGGCGCAGGCGCAGGTCGCCATCGAGCACGTAGTCCACCGCCAGGCGCTCGAGGGTGTCGACCTCCTGGCGCATGTGGGCGATGCGCCAATCGGCCGGCAACAGGCAATCACCCGAGTCCGGGTGCAGCTCGCCTCGCAGCAAGGCGAACAGGCTCGATTTGCCGGCGCCGTTGGCACCGATGAGGCCAGCTTTGTGGCCGGCGTGCAGGGTCAGCTCGGCGTCTTCTAGCAGACGTTGCGGGCCACGCTGTAAAGTCAGGTTCTGAAGTCGGATCATAATGGCGGCGGAGTCTACCAGCTTCGCTCACAACTGGCGCGAGTAGCACGATGCCCCCTGACCTGTGGAATTTTTCCCTCGAGCTCTATGCCAAGCCTGGCGTAGAGCCTGCCTGCCTGGCGTCACAAGACGCCGGCGCCAACGTCTGCCTGCTGCTGTGTGGCCTGTGGCTGGCGCAGCGCGGCGTGGCCTGCAATGAACACAGGCTGCAGCAGCTTCGACGATTGGCCGAGCCATGGGATGTCGAGGTGGTACGGCCACTGCGCACGCTTCGCCGCCAATGGAAAACCAGTGCCCTCCAGGACACGGCACTCAATAGCCTGCGCGAGCAAGTCAAGCAACTGGAGTTGGCAGCCGAACGGCAATTGCTGGAGCGATTGGAAGCGCTGACCAAGGATTGGCCCGGGGCACAACAGAACGATTCAGCGCAATGGCTGCAGGGGCTGGCGGCGAATGCCGGGGCAGCGAGCCGCGACGCGTTGCATCAGCTGCGCGTCGCGGTGTCCGGCACTTAGGAAGCGCTGGTTGGGGTGCTGCTGGTGCTTGGCGCAGCGGCGGCAGATGGGCTGGTCGCCGCAACCGGAGTGCTGGCGGTTGGAGCCGGCGTCGCTGGCTTGGCTGCTGGCGCAGTCGAAGGTTTTGCAGCGGCTGGCTTTTTCACGGCAGGCTTAGCGACAGGTTTTGCTGCGGCCGGCTTCGCGGCAGCCGGTTTGGCAGCGGGTTTGGCCGCAACTTTGGCGGGTGCTTTGGCAGCGACTGGCTTGGCAGCCGTTTTCGCAGCAGGCTTGGCCGCCGCCGTTTTGGTTGCCGCAGGCTTGGCAGCGGCAGATTTTGCAGTGGATTTTACCGCCGCTTTGGCAGCAGGTTTAGCGGCAGCGGTTTTCGTCGCGGCAGGTTTTGCAGCGGTGGTTTTAACGGCAGCTTTTACAGCAGGTTTAGCGGCCGACGTTTTTGCGGCGGGCTTGGCCGCAGCTTTGACGACTGGTTTTTTTACCGCAGGCTTGGCAGCACTGGCAGCGACCGATTTGGCAGCTGGCTTGCGGGCAGCTTTGGCCGGTGCTTTTGCCGCAGGCTTGGCAGCGACTTTGGCCGGTGCTTTTGCCGCAACGGGTTTAGCCGTCGGCTTCTTGGCCGATACAGCGGCAGGCTTGGCAGCACGAAGCGTCAGCGCCTTGCCTGCGGCTTCCTGCACGCGACCGACACCCTGGGCCAGTTTCAGGCTTTCCTGGGCATCACGTTTGAGTTGCAGAATGTAGGTGCGGGTCTCGGACTGACGATCCTTCAAGGCATCGAGCAGGTCTTCGAGTTCTTTCACGACACCTTTGGCCTTGGCTTGTGCCTTGGCCTTGCCAGCGGTGGCTGCGTCTTGCAATTTGGTGCGCGACTTGTGCAGTTTTTCCTGCGCTTTACCGCGTTGTTTTTCAAGTTTGGCGAGCAGTTTTTCAGCATCAGCCAGGGCTTGGGAGCAGGCATTTTCCAGATGTTCGAGCAGGCTGCCCGAGAGTTGTTGGAGCAAGTGCAACGGAGTGTTTACTGGCTTCTTGGTGGCCGACATGGTTTACCTCCTGACTGACGTGAGTGCGGCTCATACTAGACCTCTGCTGCAACCGCCGCTAGGGCATGTTGACAGTACACAAGACGTTGCGTTGCAAGGGACGAAAAATCTTCTGCGCCAGTGCCTTGGCAATCCACCTCTACAGATATCGACACTGGCATAATTCCTCGATTCGAGGCCGGAGAGCACACATGTCGCGTCACTTGTTTTTATTCCTGTGCATGGTTTGCTCTACGGTCCAGGCCGTTGAAAAGACCAGCGCAAACGATGCCCACGATTTGGCTTACAGCCTGGGCGCCAGCCTCGGCGAACGCCTGCGCCAGGACGTGCCGGACCTGCAGATCAAAGCCCTGGTCGAAGGCTTGCAACGGGCCTACCTGGGCAAGCCGCTGGCCCTCAAGGATGAACGCATCGAACAGATCCTGGCCGAGCACCAGGCACAACTGAATTGGCAGTCGACAACACCGCAGATCGAAGCCGCGCTGATCACGGAGCAGAAATTTCTCAACGAAGAAAAGAACCGGTCCGGCGTCCAGCAACTCGCAGACGGCATCCTGCTGACCGAAATCAAGCCAGGCCACGGCGCGAAGGCAGGCCCTCACGGCAAGGTCCAGGTGCTGTATACCGGTCGCTTGCCCGACGGCACCGTATTCGACTCAAACCGCCAGGCGCAGTGGTTCAACCTCGACAGCGTGATTGACGGCTGGCGCAGTGCATTGCCGCAAATGCCGGTAGGCGCAAAATGGCGGCTGGTGATTCCGTCACCCCAGGCCTATGGCGCCGAAGGGGCGGGAGATGTGATCCCGCCGTTCACGCCACTGGTGTTTGAAATCGAGTTGCTGGGCGCGACGACCTGACGCCGGCCCAATAAAAAACGGTGCGCAATGCGCACCGTTTTTTATTGACTGCGAAACCCTCAGGCCTGGACCTCGGCTTCTTCCTTGTGAGCGTTGTGCAGCACTTCGATCAGGCAGTCTTCCAGTTCGAAACGTTCATGCAACAAGCCGCCCAGCTCTTTGAATTTTTCCACCACACACTTGCCTTCATCGCACAGGTCGTTGAACGCCAGCAGCTTTTCGGTGATGACGTCGATGCGCGGGTAGATCGTCTCGGCGAGCTCCAGGCCGCGCTTGTCGTTGAAGGCCTTGGCCTCGCCCGTCAATTGTTCGTAGATCTCGAAATGACCGGCAGACACATAGTCGACCAGCACACCGCAAAACTCCTGCAAGGGTTTGCGGCTTTCGCTCAGCGCTTCAGGTTTATCGCCGAGGGCATCATAGGCCCGAACCAGTTCGTGACGCTCCTGCAACCAGCGATCGATCAGCAGATGCACCCCACCCCAGCGTTCCTGAGCATTCTGACAACTTTCGAGCATGGTGATTTTTCCCTTGTGGGTCATGCCCCTCGCAGCCTGTGCCAAGCCTGATAAACAGGGACAAGCCAGACACAACATGATCGAGCGGCACAATTCCAATAACACGTGCGAGCCAGATTATGCCCGCACGACAATGGCTTCAAGGTACGCAGGAGATAATGTTCATACAAGTGTTTAATCCACGACCCGGACCAGTTGCGACGTATCGCCGCTGAGCGGTCGTACCAGAGCACTCCAAGCAAGGCGCAGCAGCAGATAGGTCATCGCGCTGGACACCGCGAGAAAAAACAACAGGCCCCATTCGGGGATACTCAGGTCAAACAGCGTCCAGGTGATATTCGCGCAATCGACGGCACCGTCGAGGACGCGATGCAACGCACACCACCAGGAATCCGCGTGCTTGAGCTGCGCAATACAATCAGGCAACGGCTCGAACGAACGGCTTTGTATCAGCACCTGACGCCAAGCCAGGGTCATCCCACCCGCCGCAAAAACCAACCCTATCGCCCCATACAAGAGACTGCCTCTTTGCCCTGGACCGTGCACGCATGCCACGAGGCTGTTCACCAGGAACAGCATCAGGCACAACCGCTGCAAGACACACAGGCTGCAAGGCGTCAGGCCGACCGAATATTCCAGATAAGTGGCGATGCCCAAAGCCAGGGCTGCGGCGATGGAAGCCATGAAAAACAAGAAGCGTGAGCTGGCCAAAGACATGGCGGTTCCGTAACAGAAGAGACAAGCAGTTACGGTAGAGGAAAGCCCTCGAGCCTTTCAAGGCAGGCCCACGCAGACACTTCACCAGGGATGTAGGGAATTCCCGACAAGCCAAAGAGGATTCAGCGCGATGGGCTGTAGGACTTTACTGACGCCATTGCCAAAGCCCCAAAAACGGGGCGGTATTCGCAACCGCGCCTTTAAGGCTCACCAACCCTGCCGAGGGTGCTTAACCCCGCTCCGCTGAGCTGCATGTTGGCGCTGCGTAAGCGCCACGCAGGAGCTGCGTAGGAGCTGTCGAGTGCAACGAGGCTGCGATCTTTCCCCAGACACTTGAATCTCAAGCGAAAGATCAAAAGACCAAAAGACCGCAGCCTTCGGCAGCTCCTACAGGGCATCAGCCGAGCGGGAGCAAGCGCCCTCTCCACAATTATGCCCCTCTCAGGTGGACAACACCTGAGCCGGGGTCGGCAACGGCGCGGCCAGCAAGCGCTCATCCAACAACCCCAACCCTTCCTGGAACAACTGGTTGCTGCGCTCGGCATCCCCCAGTTGCGCCAGCAATCGCGCCAGTTCAGCACAGGCTTCGGGATTGCGCTGGACGCGCAAACTGCTTTCCAGATAATCCCGCGCCTTGCCCCACAAACTGTTCTGCAGGCATAGGCGCCCCAGGGTCAGCAGCAGGCTTGGATCGGCCGGGTGGCCCTTGAGCCAGCCTTCGGCCATTTGCAACTGGCGGATCGGATCATGGCCACAAACCAACCCGTACAGGCGCGCCAGATGGCTGTCATAGTGACGTTTGAGCGCACCTCGCAGTACCTCTTCGGCCTCGACCTGGGCCCCCAACTGGCGCAACTGCTCGGCATAGGCCAGCACCAGCGCCGACTCCTGACGTTGCGCAGAGGTCAGTTGTTGCCAGGCGCGATTGAGCGACTGCAAACCGACGCTGCCGTCCTCCTCACGGTGAGCTGCCAGGGTGAGGTTTTCGCCCCAGGCGCGACGTTCCAGTTCAGCCAGTTCAGCCGGCGGCAGGACCTTGTCCTTGCGCAGCTCCGGCAACAGCCGGATCACCGCTGACCAGTCGCCGCGCTGCTGATGCAGTCGTTGCAGTTGGCGCAGGACCTGGACGTTATGGGGGTGACGCTCATGCATGGCCTGCAGCGTGGTCAATGCGCCGTCCGTGTCACCTCGGTCTGTCTGCAGTTGTGCGTGCGTCAGGGCAATGGCCAGTTCCGCTTGGGGCTGACGCTCCAGGGCGCGTTCCAGCAAACTGTCGCTCTGTTCGTAAAGACCTTGTTCATTGGCCGCACGGGCGGCACCGAGGTAATACAGCAGCGGCTGGCGCTCGGCTTCGGCGGCACGATGCAGGTGTCGTTGGGCACTGGCCCAGCGACCTTCCGCCAGGTCCAACTGGCCGTGCTCGATCGCCACTTGCACGCGACGGCTGCGGTTGCGCCGCGACCATGGGTTGACCACGCCGCTGGACGTAGTCACCAGCCCGATCAGCGCCCTCAGGCCTCGCCACAACAGCCAGAGCACCGCCACCAGCGCCAGGGTGACCCACAGGCCAGCTTCATAACGGAAGTTCTTGTACGCCACCAGCACGTAACCCGAATGCTCGGCAATCGCCACGCCCAGCGAAGCGGCGGCAGCGATGACCACGAACAGAATCACGTAGAGACGCTTCATGGCGTGGCCTCCTGCGCACCGGACGCAGGCAGCGGCTTGACCGATTCCTGGGCATTGAGATTGCGGCGCTCAAGGTAAGCCTGGACGCTGCTCAGCGTGCCCGTCAGGTCCGGGGTGACCACCGTCACCGGTTGCTTGGACAGCTCACCCACGCGTTCGAGCATGATCTTGCTTTGCGGGTTGTCCTGGTTGAAGTTGTTCTTCAACACGTCCCGAGCCTCGGTCAGCGCCTGGGTGTACACCGGCGCCTGACCATTGAGCGCGGCCCATTGCGCCTGCTCCAGCGCCAGGCTCAAGGCCAGGCGCACTTGCACAAGGCTTTGCCCGGCCAGCAGCGGACGAACATTTTCATCCGCATTGAAGTCGATACGGATATAGCGCGAGATCTGATCCCACCACTGCGCCCAACGACTGGCGCCATCGCCGTCGGCGGTCAGGCCCAGCAGCGACTCTCCACGGTCTTTGTACTCGGGCGCCAGTTCGGTCAGCTCCAGGACCTGGTCACGCAAGGCCCCCAGTTGCAGGAACAGCCCGGTGCGATCCGGTTGCTCGGTGCTGCGCAACGCGGCGAGGGTCTTGGCCAATTGCTCGCGGGCGGCGAACGAGCCAGGGTCGTTCTGCTCGCGCAGGATTTCGTCAGCCCCCTGGACCAGTGCCTGGGCACTGTTGATGTCTTGCAGGGCGGAAAGACGCAGGCTGGCCAGGCGCAACAAGTGCTCGGCCTCCGCCAGGCGCCAATCCTTGCGGCTGGCACCGAGCACGGTTTCCAGGCGCTGGTTCAGATGCTGCTGGTCACTTTGCAACTGGGCCACCAGGCGTCGCCGTTCCTCCAACTCTTCGGCCGGGGGTAATTGCGTCAGGCGCTCGCTCAGGCGTTGCTCGTTGAGCTTGAGAGCCTGGGCCTGGTCATTCAGCGCCTGGACCTGGGCGAACTGCTGCTGGTTGTTGGTTTGCAGGTGGCGCACCTGCCACACGCCCCAACCGCCCACCGCCACGCCAGCGGCCCCGAGCAGCAACGCAACAATGGCCAACCCGTTGCCGCGACGCGGCGCCATCGGGGGCGGAGTTTCAACCGGCGCATCGATCGCTGGCTGGTCTAGATCTTCTTTTGGCAAGGCTGTTTCGCTCACGTATCCATCCTTTGCATTAGAAAACGGCTCGGAGTGTTCCCGTAACGCCGCCAGCAAAGCCGCGGCATTGGCGCCACGACAATCCACAACTGTTCGGGCCCCGGCGGCACGCGCCATCTCGGCAACCCTTGGGCTTGGAACAAACAACGGTAACCGCGCCAGGGCCGGCCACGCATCGCCGGCCAGCCGCTGCAGATGCTCGAAGCCCTGCCCACTGCTGACCACCAGTGCGTTCAAGCGTTCCGCTTCGACCTTCGCCGGTAACACCCCTTCGCCGTAATGGGGCAAGTGGCGGCGGTACAATTCCAGATAATCGACACTAGCACCTTGCTCGCGCAAACGCTCTGCCAGCAAGCCACGCCCGCCTTCGCCCCGCACGATCAACACCCTGGGGTCGGGTCGCGCAACAGCCTGGCGCAAGACCACGTGTTCCAGCAAGGCTTCGCTGTCATCGCCGTTATCGGGATAGAACACCGTGAGGCCGGCATCGACGAGAATTTGCCCGGTGGCCGCGCCCACGCTGAACCATGGTTGGTCTGGAGGTTCGGGCCAGTATTGGTGCAGCAGCTCGACACACAGGCGTGCGGCAGGTTTGCTGACAACGATCACGGCAGAGTATTGGTCCAGCGCCTGGAATATCGCCCGCCCGGCATCGGACAGCGGGACCGGCTCGATAGCCAGCAAGGGCAGGCTGCTGCTGTAGACCCCCGCTTCGGCCAGGACAGCCGCCAGCGCCGAGGACTCTTCCGCCGGCCGGGTGAGCAGCAGCCGCCAGCCCGTCACGTGTGGCCGGCCTCGCCGTAGACCGCCTTGAGGATGTCCGCGGCGCCCTGGCTCAGCAGGTCTTCGGCCACCCGCACGCCCAACGCCTCGGCATCGTGGCGCGGCGCCCGGGCTTCGGCGCTGAGCAGCCGGCCACCGCCGGGATCCCCCACCAGGCCGCGTAACCAGACCTGTTCGCCTTCCAGCACGGCGTAACAGGCGATTGGCACCTGGCAACCACCATTGAGATGTTTATTGAGGGCGCGCTCGGCGGATACCCGCGTAGCGGTGTCGTCATGGTGCAGCGACGCGAGCAAGGCGTGGATTTCGCTGTCGGCACTGCGGCACTCGATGCCCACCGCACCTTGTCCACCAGCCGGCAGGCTGTCGTCGACGCTGATGGCCGAGGTGATGCGATCTTCAAAACCCAGGCGGATCAGGCCGGCGGCGGCGAGGATGATCGCGTCGTACTCACCGGCATCGAGCTTGGCCAGGCGCGTATTGACGTTACCGCGCAGGAAACGGATTTGCAGGTCCGGGCGGCGAGTCAGCAACTGTGCCTGGCGACGCAGGCTGGAAGTGCCAACCACGCTCCCGGCCGGCAGTGCTTCAAGACTGGAAAACGTGTTGGAGACGAACGCATCGCGTGGGTCTTCCCGCTCGCAGATGCAAAACAGGCCCAGGCCTTCGGGGAAGTCCATGGGCACGTCTTTCATCGAATGCACGGCGATGTCAGCTTCGTTGTCCAGCAACGCGGTTTCCAGCTCCTTGACGAACAGGCCCTTGCCGCCGATCTTCGACAGCGGCGAATCCAGCAGCTTGTCACCGCGACTGACCATGGGCACCAGGGTCACGATCAGGCCGGGATGGGCCGCTTCCAGGCGGGCTTTAACGTATTCGGCCTGCCAGAGGGCCAAGGCACTTTTACGGGTGGCAATGCGGATCTCGCGAGGGGACATGGATCAATCCGTACTTAAAAGATACGGCAGATAATAACAGCTCAGCCAAAACCGCTTTGATTTGAATCACGACCCCAAGGCCTCCCTGGCCGCCAAATCCGCGAAGTGAAACGCATCGAGCGCCTTGAACCGCCGCATTAAAGCTGCTGCATCATCTTGCGCACGCCGGCTACGTGCCGTCGGCTGACAATCAGCGCGTCGCCATTGAGCCCTTTGAGGAACAGTTGGAAATGCCCAAGAGGGGTGCGTTGCAAACGCTCGATACGCTCGCGGGCCACAAGGGCGTTGCGGTGGATGCGTACGAAACGTTCGCCGAACTCGTCTTCGAGGGCCTTGAGCGGCTCATCCAACAACACCTCGCCACTCTCATGACGCAAGGTCACGTATTTGTGGTCGGCAATGAAATAGACCACCTGGTTCAACGGGATCAGCTCAATGCCTTTGCGGGTGCGCGCACTGATATGGCTGCGCGGGCCGCTACCACTTTCGGCGGCCGGCCGGGTCAGCGCTGCCAGTTGCACGCGGTTGGGCCGCTCGGCCTTGCGCAAGGCTTCAAGCAACGCCTCGGCCGCCACTGGCTTGACCAGGTAGCCCACGGCACCGGCCTGCAACACCTCGGGGGGGAAGTCGTCCCGGGCAGTACAGAACACCACGGCAGGTGGCGACTCTCGTTCGCACAACTTCGCCGCGACCTGCAGGCCGTCCAAGCCAGGCATGCGAATGTCGAGCAGCACGATATCCGGCTTGTGGCTGTCAATAAGGGCCAATGCCTCTTCGCCATTGGTGGCGCTCGGCTCCAGGACACTGTAACCCTCGAGCTCGCCAACCATTCGGCTCAGGCGCTCGCGGGCCAGTGGTTCGTCATCAACGATCAGGACATTCATATTGCGCTGGATTCCTGCGTGAGTCTCGCACAAGGATAGCGTAGACAGGGGAAGTGACATCCGTCACCGCGATCCACGCTAAGACTCATTCGAGGGCCAAAAAGTGCCGCGAGGCGGTTGCCTATCTTTACCAGCGCTTGCCGACCGATGCCCGAGGCCCGTTGTCGCACGGCGTCGCCGTAGGGATTGTTAACTGTCGATCTGACCAATATGAGCCCCCCTTCTTATCCATATCCGCTGCGCCATGGGTGGAAAAAGCAAAAGTCCTACAGTCCACTGTAGACGGTTGCCGCGACGATATTGCTCAATCGGAAAATATCGTTGCGGGAAAACCCAGTTGGATCCCAGGCTTGCATCGAAAAACCTACCGACCAGTGCCAGCGCCAGTCCCGGCAACCCTGCTATCATCCGCCGCAGCCTTTAACCGCTAATTTTTCCACAGCCGATCACGAGCGAATTCATGAGCACTGACAAGACCAATCAGTCCTGGGGCGGCCGCTTCAGTGAACCCGTCGACGCCTTCGTCGCCCGCTTCACCGCCTCCGTCAACTTTGACCAGCGCCTGTATCGCCACGACATCATGGGCTCGATCGCCCACGCCACCATGCTGGCCAAGGTCGGCGTGCTGACCGATGCCGAGCGCGACAGCATCATCGACGGCCTGAAGACCATCCAGGCTGAAATCGAGGCCGGCCAGTTCGACTGGCGCGTCGATCTTGAAGACGTGCACATGAACATCGAAGCGCGCCTGACCGACCGCATCGGCGTGACCGGCAAGAAACTGCACACCGGCCGCAGCCGCAACGACCAGGTCGCCACCGACATCCGCCTGTGGCTGCGCGATGAGATCGACCTGATCCTGGCCGAAATCACGCGCCTGCAAAAAGGCCTGCTAGAGCAAGCCGAGCGCGAGGCCGAGAGCATCATGCCGGGCTTCACGCACCTGCAAACCGCCCAACCTGTAACGTTTGGGCATCACATGCTGGCCTGGTTCGAAATGCTCAGCCGCGACTACGAGCGCCTGGTGGACTGCCGCAAGCGCACCAACCGCATGCCCTTGGGCAGCGCCGCGCTGGCCGGCACCACGTACCCGATCGATCGTGAATATACCGCGCAGCTGCTGGGCTTCGACGCCGTGGGCGGCAACTCGCTGGACAACGTCTCGGACCGCGATTTCGCCATCGAATTCTGTGCCGCCGCAAGCATCGCGATGATGCACCTGTCGCGCTTCTCCGAAGAGCTGGTGCTGTGGACCAGTGCGCAATTCCAGTTCATTGACCTGCCGGACCGCTTCTGCACCGGCAGCTCGATCATGCCGCAAAAGAAAAACCCTGACGTGCCGGAACTGGTACGGGGCAAGAGTGGCCGAGTGTTCGGCGCATTGATGGGCCTGCTGACCCTGATGAAAGGCCAGCCGCTGGCCTACAACAAGGACAACCAGGAAGACAAGGAGCCGCTGTTCGACGCTGCCGATACCCTGCGCGACTCGCTACGGGCCTTCGCCGACATGATCCCGGCCATCAAGCCCAAGCACGCAGTGATGCGCGAAGCGGCCCTGCGCGGTTTCTCCACCGCCACGGACCTGGCCGATTATCTGGTGCGCCGTGGTCTACCGTTCCGCGACTGCCATGAGATCGTCGGCCATGCCGTGAAGTACGGCGTGGACAGTGGCAAAGACCTGGCGGAAATGAGCCTGGACGAACTGCGCCAGTTCAGCGACCAGATCGAACAGGACGTGTTTGCCGTGCTGACCCTCGAAGGCTCGGTCAATGCCCGCGACCACATCGGCGGCACCGCACCGGCGCAGGTCAAGGCAGCGGTGGTACGCGGCCAAGCGTTGCTCGCCAGCCGCTAAAAGCATCGCGAGCAAGCTCGCTCCCACAGTAGATCTTCAGTGAACTCAAATCTTGTGAGTATGGAGATCCAATGTGGGAGCGAACCTGCTCGCGAAGGCGTCCTTCAAGGCGCCAGAAAATTCACTTCTTGGCAGCGATCATCGCCAAAAACGCTGGCATCGCCGCCTCTCTATCCACCGCAATCCGCTGCACATGCGGATTCTGCTCCAAGCGCTCCATCAGCGCTTTGGCCGCCGGCAGGTCTGCCAGCAGGTCGATATCGAACAACTTCCTGCCCACTTGGCAGGCCGGCGAGACGCTGTAGAAGAAATACAGATCAGCAATGGTCAGACTCTCGCCCGCCACGAAGGGCGCAAATTTGCTGTGCCGGCCGAGCGAGGCGAACCCCTGCTGCAACTCATCTTTGCTCTTTTCCTTGATGGCATCAGGCACCGACATGCCAAAAAATGCCTCGGCAAAGCAAGCCCTTGCCGGCAGTTCGATGTACAACTCAATCTCCCTGCACAAGGCCATTACCTGGGCCCGATCGAACGGATCACTGGGCAGCAGGGCTTTGCCTGGTTGGGTTTGCTCGATGTACTCGAGGATCACGCTGGTTTCGTTGACGAACCCCTGCTCGGTTTTCAACACCGGCACCTTCCCGCGAGGACTGACGGCCCACGCCTCGGGGGTCTGATTGGGGTAGAACGGCACTTCTTCGAAGGGCAGGCCCTTCTCCAACAGCGCCAGTTTGACCATGTTGTAATAGTTACTGACGGGGAAACCATAAAGCTCGAGCATTACAAAGCCTCCAGGCCGTGGGGGGTTGGCAGCCTTGCTTTATAGACCGTCAGGGCATTTCTTGCCAGGCGCATCACGTCGCTGAATGCAGGTAAACTGACAGCCTTTCTCCCAGGAGCCTGCCATGAGCGAGCCAACCGACATCGACAACGACGAAGAAGAATTCGTCGAGAACACGCTGATCCAGGCCATCGAAAACCAGATCGAAAGTGACAATCCGCCCGCAGCCAAGGCCACTTTCAATAAGTTGACCCTGGTGGGTTATGAGCGCGAAGAGATTCTCAACCTGATGGCCCATGTGCTAGCGGTGGAAATCGACGCGATCCTCGAAGAAGATCGCCCGTTCAACACCGAGTGGTACGAAGCCGCCTTGCGCGCCTTGCCTGAGTTGCCGCCGGAAAAGAACTGAACCGCTCTTGCTCCCGCCCGGCTGCGCCCTGTAGGAGCTGCCGAAGGCTGCGATCTTTTGATCTTGATCTTGATCTTTCGCTCTCGACTCAATTGTCTGGGACAAGATCGCAGCCTCGTTGCACTCGTCAGCTCCTACGCTGCTTCTGCGGGGCCACAGAAAATCGCTTTAAACAAAAAAAGCATGACAGTGAGACTGGACAGCTCGACCGAGTGCGCTCACCTTAGTGACGCTGTCGACCAAATTCCTAGAAAGTCTGGAGTCCTTATGTCGCTTACCCCTGAGCTGGTTGCCGAACTGGAAATCCTCGCACTCTTCAACCTGGACAGTTCCCAGGAAGGCCTGAAAATCCATCAGACCGCTGCCCCTAAAGCGATTGCCGCTGCCCAACGCCTGTTCGAAAAAGAACTGATCACCCAGCCCGACGGTGGTTACCTGACAAGCCTGGGGCGAGATGCTGCCCAAAACGTACAAACCGTCCTGACGATACTCAGCGTGCAAGAAGCCGCCTGATCCCCCTGTCGCCCACGGAAATCTTCTTTACGGGATTTCCGCAGGCGTATGGGTGCCCTGCGTAAAAAACCGGCATCCGAATCCTGCTTTCAGCTTAAGTATTCCCAAGATCGGGCGCTAACCTGCCATCACCCCACGTTCGACGCTGCGAGCCGGTTTGAGCTGACATGACCCGCAATCACGAAATACGCCCCGATCTGGACGAGGGAATCGACCGCAAGGTCTTGAGCCAGTTGCGCGCACGTTTTCTCAAGCTCAACACCGTGCGAATGGAGCGCGCCCTCGAAGGCCTGTCACCGCGCCAGCAAGGTGTGCTGACGTTGTTGCCGCTGTTTTTCCACGTCAACCATCCGCTGCTGCCCGGCTACGTTTCCGGCAGCACGCCTGCCGGGCTGTCGAACTACGAGCCTGACGCCAATATCCTTGCCGAAGCCCAACGACTGACCCGTTCGTTTTCCTACAAACCCCGGCACGGCAGCAATCCACCACGACCGATCCTTGGTCTGTTCCTGATGGGCAGCCTCGGCACCCTGGCCCAGGCCGACCAGAGCGATATGGACGTTTGGGTGTGCCACGGGCCGGACCTGAGCGACGATGAACTGGCCGAGCTCCGCAAAAAGTGCCAGTTGCTGGAGATCTGGGCCGCGACCCAGGGCGCCGAAGCCCACTTCTTCCTGATCGACCCGGCACGTTTCGTACGGGGAGACCGGGACAACCAGCTCAGTTCCGACGACTGCGGTACGACCCAGCATTACCTGTTGCTGGACGAGTTCTACCGCACCGCGATCTGGCTGGCCGGACGCACGCCGATCTGGTGGCTGGTGCCGGTCTATGAAGAAGAGAACTATGAGCAGTACACCCATACGCTGATCTCCAAGCGCTTCATTCGCGCCGATGAAACCCTGAACCTGGGGCACCTGGCTTATATTCCGCCGGGCGAATTCGTCGGTGCCGGGCTCTGGCAGCTGTTCAAAGGTATCGAGTCACCCTACAAGTCCGTGCTCAAGCTGCTGCTGACCGAGGTCTATGCCAGCGAACACCCGAATGTCCGCTGCCTGAGCCTGCGCTTCAAACAGGCCGTGTTTGCCAATCGCTTGGACCTCGAAGAGCTGGACCCATACATGCTGGTCTACCGCCGCATCGAGGAATACCTCAATGCCCGCGGCGAATCCGAACGCCTGGAGTTAATCCGCCGCGCGCTATACCTGAAGGTCAATCGCAAGCTCACCGGCCAGGCGCGTAGCAGCGGCTGGCAACGGGTACTGCTCGAGCGACTGGCCCAGGAATGGGGCTGGGACCCGCGTCAACTGGTGTTGCTGGACAGCCGTAGCCAATGGAAAGTCCGCCAGGTCAGCCACGAGCGGCGGGCCCTGGTCAACGAACTCACCCATAGCTACCGCTTCCTGACTCAGTTCGCCCGCACCGAGAAAACCGTCAGCTTGATCAACAAGCGCGATCTCAACGTGCTTGGCCGGCGGTTGTACGCAGCCTTCGAGCGCAAGGCTGACAAGGTCGAGTTCATCAACCCTGGCATTGCGCCGGACCTGGCCGAAGACACCTTGACGCTGGTCCAGTCACCCAACAAGAAAGAACCGGGGCAGCACCAGTGGGGGCTGTACAACGGTAGCCTCAAAGCCCTGGAGTGGGAGAACTTCGCGCCGGTCAAGCGCTGCCGCGAGTTGCTGGAACTGCTGACCTGGTGCCATCGCAACGGCGTGATCGACAGTAGCACGCGCCTGGCACTGCACCCAGGTAGCAGCGATCTGAGCGAGTTCGAACTGTTCAACCTGCTGGGCAGCCTGCAACAGTCCATCGCCCTGCCCTTGACCACGGTGGATGAAGCACAGTTGCTGCGCGCCAGCGTGCCCAGCGAAGTACTGATCCTGGTGAACGTCGGCGTCGACCCGCTCAAGCACCACCGCGACCTGAATATCCTGATGACCACCGAGCGCACCGACTCCCTGAGCTATGCCGGGGTCCGGGAGAACCTGGTGCTGACCCTCGACCAGGTCACGCTCAACAGTTGGAATGAGGTGCTGGTCAACCGTTTTGACGGCGAACACGCCCTGCTCGACTGTCTGCGCGATTACCTCAACGACTTGCCAGTCACCCAGCGCCAGCCGCGCTTGCAGGTGCGCTGCTTCTGCCACAACCGCGCCCAATTCATTGCGCGGCGCGTCGAAGAAGTCATCGAAACGGCGCAGACCCTGCTGCTGAGCAGGC
Source organism: Pseudomonas sp. RL_105y_Pfl2_101 (assembly GCF_963970585.1). Taxonomy (NCBI): domain Bacteria; kingdom Pseudomonadati; phylum Pseudomonadota; class Gammaproteobacteria; order Pseudomonadales; family Pseudomonadaceae; genus Pseudomonas; species Pseudomonas sp. RL_105y_Pfl2_101. Next base: position 120,728 of record NZ_CAXAPG010000005.1, on the reverse strand, counting down.
TCAACCACCGCTACCTGCTTCAGGTCCAGCAGCACTATCACGTTCTGGAGCTGGTGCCCGGCCAGGTCAACCACGTGGCGCTGGGCAGCCTGTCGGCGCTGATGGATTACCTGGGCGAGGAACTGAAGGCCTACAGCCCCTTGCACCTGGACCCAATGGCCCTGGAGGAGCAAGACCTGGCGCTGATCCTGCCCATGGGCCAGCCCGAGTGCATCCAGGTGTTCTATCGCGTCGACGAAGACGAGGCCGATCTGTACGTGCTCGATGAGTTCAACGCACTGTGGCAACAACATGTGCCTTATCACGACGAACAAAGCTTGCTGGTGCCGCTGCAACGCTTTTTGCAATCGGTGCTGTACCGTCGCGACGCCCTGCTGCCGCTGGACGCCGCCCAGCCGCTGCCCCTGGAAACCCTGTACTACCAGTTATTGCCCTCAGGCAGCGGCCGAGCGCGACGGATCGAAGCACGGCAAGCCCCGCAGACGCTGGTCAACAAGCCGTTCTATGACGTGCAGGCGATCATCGGCAAAGCGGCACACGGGCAGGTGCACGTTACCCTGTACTGCGATCAGCAGGAGTTTTCCGAACTGGAACATGGCGACCAACTGTTCCGCGTGGTCGCCAGGGAAATCGTCGAACAGCGCCGCGGAGCCCAGCGCTATCGCTGCTACATCACCGACCTGGACCTCTCGGGCCTGGTGGGCGACGGCGCCTGTTCAAGCAATTTGTACCTGCGCTACAAGGCCGACCTGGAACGCGCCCTGAACGAGGCACTGGCCCTGGCCTGAAGCCCCAGACACTCAGAGGTGGAAATCACCGCCCGCTTCAGGCTGGTATTCGACAGCCAGCAACGTCAGCTTCAGCGTCTTGCCACCCGGGGCCGGCCAGTCGATGTGCTGGCCAACCTTCAGACCCAGCAACGCACTGCCCACTGGGGCCAGGATCGAGATCCGGCCTTCGTCGGCATTTGCGTCCTGTGGATAAACCAGCGTCAGGTGATAGTCCTTGCCGCTGCTTTCTTCGCGACAGTGCACGCGCGAGTTCATGGTCACGACATCGGCAGGCACTTCTTCGTGGCCCACCACGTTCTCGGCGCGATCCAGTTCGGTTTGCAGCGCAATCACGCCCGGCAGCGTTTCATCAATGCTGTCGATCAAGCGCTCCAGACGCTGTACGTCCAGACGGGTAAGGGTGATGGAAGGTGCGGTCATGATCCTGGCAGACTCCTTTCTTCTGCACAAAAAAGCAAAACCCCGCCACAAAAAGGCGGGGTTTTCACGGGCCTCGATGGATTGAGGCGTAACCAGACACTATCAGTAGGAGCTGACGAGTGCAACGAGGCTGCGATCTTGCCCCGGGCTGTAGGAGCTGACGAGCGCAGCGAGGCTGCGATCTTGACTCGGGCAATTGGGTCTTAAGCGAAAGCCCCAAGATCAAGATCAAAAGATCGCAGCCTTTGGCAGCGCCTACAGGGATCTGCGCTTTAGCGCCTGGGCGCAGATGACCCGCCGACGCTCGTCGTCGGCCGAGCGCCATTCGCGGATATCTTCCACGTGGCGCAAACATCCGAGGCAGACCTTCTGTTCATCCAGCTTGCACACGCCGGTACACGGCGACGGCACGGCCGGGCTGACGTTGCTGTAGAGCGGCTTGGGTGGCCGTTGCGCGGCGGTCTGGCTCACGCCGTCACAGGCCTTCGAAATCGAGTTCCACGCCAGCCTGCTGCTTGACGATGCGCTCGAGCATTTCGCCCAGTTGCTCTTCGCTCTTGTCGCACATCCAACGTTCGCTTTCTACGTCGTAGTCGAAGTGAAAGCCACCGGAGACCGCCGCCAGCCACAATTGCCGCAACGGCTCCTGGCGACTGAAAATCAACTGGCTGGCATTTTCGAACTTGACGGTGAGTACACCGGCGGAGATTTCCAGGTCAATGTCCAGGCCACTGTCATCGAACACATCCTCCAGCGTTTGCTGGGTCGCATCGACCAGATCGTGGAAACGGGCTTCAGTCAAACTCATTGCGGCAACCTCGAAAATGTCTACTCATGCTCAAGCGCCGCAAGATACGGACGCTTCCCGGCGATTGCAAAGGATATACCCAGTGACGACCACCAGCGCCGCCGGACGGGCGCCCCGTTGCATAGGCAAGCTGACGGGTGGCCGGTATACTCCGGCGCAATTAAAGCATTTTCAAGGATTTCGCCATGAAGCGCCTGATCTCTTCCCTTGCTGCGCTCGTCGCGGTTGCCTGCCTCGTGACAGCCTGTGGTCAAAAAGGTCCGCTGTACCTGCCTGATGACAGCAAGTCCCCTGAAGAACAGGCCAAGTCGTCGCAAGCCAAATCCCACTCGCACGACACCCCCACCACCACTTACTAAGGGAACGCCATGGACGCTTTTAACTACCGTGGCGGGGAGCTGTTCGCGGAAGGGGTTGCCCTGTCCGCGATCGCCGAACGTTTCGGCACGCCGACCTACGTCTATTCCCGCGCCCACATCGAAGCCCAGTACCGGACGTTCGCCGATGCCCTCGAAGGCATGCCGCACCTGGTGTGTTTCGCCGTCAAGGCCAACTCCAACCTGGGCGTACTCAACGTCCTGGCGCGCCTGGGCGCCGGTTTCGACATCGTCTCCGGTGGCGAGCTCGAACGTGTGCTGGCCGCTGGCGGCAGCGCCGACAAGATCGTCTTCTCCGGCGTCGGCAAGACCCGTGAAGACATGCGCCGCGCACTGGAAGTTGGCGTGCACTGCTTCAACATCGAATCCACCGACGAGCTGGAACGCCTGCAAATCGTCGCCGCCGAGCTCGGTGTCCGCGCGCCGATCTCCCTGCGCGTGAACCCGGACGTCGATGCTGGCACCCACCCGTACATTTCCACCGGCCTGAAGGAAAACAAGTTCGGCATCGCCATTGCCGACGCCGAAGACGTGTACGTGCGCGCCGCCCAGTTACCGAACCTGGAAGTGCTGGGCGTCGATTGCCACATCGGCTCGCAACTGACCACCCTGGAACCGTTCATCGATGCCCTCGACCGCCTGCTGGCACTGGTCGATCGCCTCGGCGATTGCGGCATCTACCTGCACCACATCGACCTCGGTGGCGGTGTCGGCGTGCGCTATCGCGATGAAGAGCCGCCACTGGTGGCCGACTACATCAAGGCCGTGCGCGAGCGCCTCGACGGCCGTGACCTGGCACTGATGTTCGAACCGGGCCGCTACATCGTCGCCAACGCCGGCGTGCTGCTGACCCAGGTCGAGTACCTCAAGCACACCGAGCACAAGGATTTCGCCATCGTCGACGCGGCGATGAACGACCTGATCCGCCCGGCGCTGTACCAGGCGTGGATGGACGTTACCGCCGTACGCCCTCGCGACACTGCGGCCCGCGACTACGACATCGTCGGGCCGATCTGCGAAACCGGTGACTTCCTGGCCAAGGGTCGGGAGCTGGCGCTGGCAGAAGGCGATCTGCTGGCCGTGCATTCGGCCGGTGCCTACGGATTTGTCATGAGTTCCAACTACAACACCCGCGGCCGTTGCGCCGAGGTGCTGGTGGATGGTGATCAGGCATTCGAAGTGCGTCGCCGCGAGACGGTAGCCGAGTTGTTTGCCGGCGAAAGCCTGCTGCCGGAGTAAAACCATGCTGCTGCGTTTTACCAAGATGCACGGCCTGGGCAATGATTTCATGGTCCTCGACCTGGTCAGCCAGCACGCGCACATCCTGCCCAAGCATGCCAAGCAATGGGGGGATCGGCACACCGGTATCGGTTTTGACCAATTGCTGATCGTCGAGGCGCCCAACAATCCGGACGTGGATTTCCGTTATCGGATCTTCAACGCCGACGGTTCGGAAGTTGAGCAATGCGGAAATGGCGCGCGCTGCTTCGCCCGCTTCGTGCTGGACAAGCGCCTGACCGCCAAGCGGCAGATTCGCGTCGAGACCAAGAGCGGCATTATCGAGCTGGATGTGCGCAGCGACGGCCAGATCGGTGTCAATATGGGCGCTCCGCGCCTGGTACCGGCGGACATTCCGTTCGAAGCGCCGGCCCAGGCCCTGAGCTATCCGTTGGAAGTCGATGGCAATACGGTAGAACTGGCAGCGGTGTCCATGGGCAACCCCCATGCCGTGCTGCGGGTCACCGACGTCAACAGCGCGCCGGTGCATGAATTGGGGCCGAAAATCGAACACCATCCGCGCTTCCCGGCACGGGTGAACGTCGGTTTTCTGCAAGTCATCGACCGCCACCGCGCACAATTGCGCGTCTGGGAACGCGGCGCTGGGGAAACCCAGGCCTGCGGTACCGGCGCCTGTGCGGCTGCAGTCGCTGCGATCAGCCAGGGGTGGATGGATTCGCCGTTGTTGATCGACCTGCCCGGCGGGCGTCTGTCCATCGAATGGGCAGGCCCTGGCCAACCGGTGATGATGACCGGCCCGGCAGTGCGCGTATACGAAGGACAAGTTCGTCTTTGAGTGAGCCAAACCCATGACCGACCAGCCACAGGTTCCAGCCCCACAGCCCGACGAATCCTCCAGCCTGCCAGAAGCCGCAGCCGTGGCGGCTTATCTGGAGGCGCATCCGGACTTTTTCGTCGAGCATGAAGAACTGCTTGCGACGATGCGCATCCCCCACCGGCGTGGCGATACCGTGTCGCTGGTGGAACACCAGATGAAAATCCTGCGCGAGCGCAACATCGAAATGCGCCATCGTCTTTCGCACCTGATGGACGTGGCCCGGGACAACGACCGACTGTTCGACAAGACCCGTCGGCTGATCCTCGCCCTGATGGACGCCAGCACCCTCGAAGACCTGGTCATGAGCGTCGAAGACAGCCTGCGTCAGGATTTCCAGGTGCCCTTTGTCAGCCTGATCCTGTTCGGTGACAACGCCATGCCGGTGGGTCGCTGGGTGACCCACGCCGAAGCGCAGACGGCCATCGGCGGCCTGCTCACGGAAGACAAAAGCGTCAGCGGCAGCCTGCGCGAGCATGAGCTGGACTTCCTGTTCGGCGAAGAACAGCGCAAGCAGATCGGCTCCACCGCCGTCGTTGCCATCGCCCACCAGGGCGTGCACGGCGTGCTGGCCATCGCCAGCCGCGATCCGCAGCACTACAAGAGCTCGGTGGGCACGCTGTTTTTGAGCTACATCGCCGAAGTCACCGGTCGGGTGTTGCCACGGGTCGCCGGTTCGCTGCGCTCGGTACGCTGAGGATGGAACGACAACTGGACGCCTACTGCGAACACCTGCGCAGTGAGCGCCAGGTGTCGCCCCACACGTTATCGGCCTATCGCCGCGACCTGGCAAAAGTACTGGGCTGGTGCCAAAAGCAGGGCATCGGCAGTTGGTCGACCTTGGACATCCAGCGCTTGCGCAGCCTGATCGCCCGCCTGCATCAACAGGGGCAATCCTCCCGCAGTCTGGCGCGCCTGTTGTCGGCAGTACGCGGCCTGTATCACTACCTCAATCGCGAAGGCCTGTGCGATCACGACCCGGCCGCCGGCCTGGCACCGCCCAAGGGCGAACGCCGATTACCGAAAACCCTCGACACCGACCGCGCCCTGCAACTGCTCGAAGGCGCCGTCGAGGATGACTTCCTGGCCCGGCGCGACCAGGCGATTCTTGAGCTGTTCTATTCTTCCGGCCTGCGCCTTTCAGAGCTGACGGGGCTTAACCTGGATCAACTGGACCTGGCCGATGGCATGGTCCAGGTGCTCGGCAAGGGCAGCAAGACACGCCTGCTGCCCGTCGGCCGCAAGGCCCGTGAAGCCCTGGAACAATGGCTGGCGCTGCGGGCGCTGACCAACCCCGCCGACGACGCGGTCTTCGTCAGCCAACAGGGGCGGCGCCTCGGCCCGCGAGCGATTCAATTGCGGGTCAAGGCTGCCGGCGAACGAGAGCTGGGACAGAACCTGCACCCGCACATGCTCCGGCACTCCTTCGCCAGCCATCTGCTGGAGTCCTCTCAGGACCTGCGCGCCGTTCAAGAGCTGCTGGGGCACTCGGACATCAAGACCACCCAGATCTACACCCACCTGGATTTCCAGCACCTGGCGACGGTCTATGACAGTGCCCACCCCAGGGCCAAACGCATCAAGGGCGACGAAGCATGACCATCGAGCTGATCACTTTCGACCTGGACGACACCCTGTGGGACACCGCCCCGGTGATCGCCAGCGCCGAAGCCATACTCCGCCAATGGCTGACCGACAACGCACCGAACCTGGGCGGCCTGCCGGTGGAGCACCTTTTTTCGATTCGCGAACAAGTGCTGCGCGAGGAGCCTGGGCTGAAGCACCGCATCAGCGCGCTGCGCCGGCGCGTGTTGTTCCGTGCCTTGCAGGAAGCCGGCTACGACCAGTGGCAAGCCTCTGAGCTGGCGGACCAAGCCTTCGAGACGTTCCTGCACGCCCGCCATCAACTGGAGATTTTTCCCGAGGTGCAGCCCACCCTGGAGATCCTGGCCAATCATTTCGCCCTCGGAGTGGTCACCAATGGCAACGCCGATGTGCGGCGCCTGGGATTGGCGGACTATTTCAAGTTCGCCTTGTGCGCTGAAGACATCGGCATCGCCAAGCCTGACGCCCGACTGTTCCACGAAGCCCTGCAACGCGGCGGCACCACGGCGAAAACCGCCGTGCACATTGGCGATCATCCAGGCGACGACATCGCCGGCGCCCAACAGGCCGGCCTGCGCGCGGTGTGGTTCAACCCGGCAGGCAAACCCTGGAATGCCGACCACGCGCCGGATGCAGAAATCCGCAGCCTGACCGAACTGCCCGGCTTATTGGCAGGGTGGCATCGCCAGCGCTGATCCCCTGCCCAGCAGCCACTACAGCCCTGGATCTGCTGTGTCGCGTGGTTCAGCGCCAGGCACAAAACCCTTTGGGAGCGGGCCCCGACCAGGGGATGGAATCGCCCCCATGAAAAAGCCCGCAGCGACGGCGGGCTTTTTCAGCAAGCAAGAAGCAGAAACTCAGATAGGGCGGCTGCCGTACTTGTTATCCGGCTTCTTGGGCGGATCCGCAACCACGTTGGCCTCCACTTCCTGCACCTTACCGCCCCTGGCCAGGAATTCCTCCATGGCCTTGGCAAGCGCATCACGCTCCTTGTTCTTGGCCTCTACGCTCGGCAACTCGTCGACCGACACGGCCGCCTTGGCCTTGCCTTTGGCGGCAGGTGCCGGAACATCGGCACCATCGTCGTCGGCAACGTCTTCCGCCGCCGCATCAAGGCCTTCCTCGGTCTCGTCTTCGTCACCTACTTCGAGGTCGTCGTTTTCCAGATCATCGTCGCTCATGTTCTACCTCATGACTTGCGAAAAGCAGATTAGTTATAGCCCAGCTTCGCCATCTGTTCGAAGGCTGCCAGAAAAAATTCAACATCCGCCGGCAATCAGCGGTTATGCCCCTTCACCGTACAAGGTGGCGAGGACTTTACGAGCACCGCCATGGTCGCGATGCTCGCCCAGATAAACACCTTGCCAGGTACCCAATGCCAGCCGTCCTGCCGTGACCGGCAGGCTGATCTGACAGCCGAGCACACTGGTCTTGAAGTGCGCCGGAAGGTCGTCCAGGCCTTCGTCGTTGTGCTCATAGTCGGCGGCTCCTTGTGGGATCAGCCGATTGAAAAATCGTTCGAAGTCTCGACGTACCGCCGGATCGGCGTTCTCGTTGATGGTCAACGAAGCCGAGGTATGCTGCAGCCACAGATGCAACAGACCGACACGACACGCCTGGAGTTCAGGCAGGCCGGCAAGCAACTCGTCCGTCACCAGATGAAAGCCCCGAGGCCTTGCCCGCAGGGTTATCAGCGTCTGTTGCCACATACAGATCTCCGCACGTTCGGCGCGCATTCTAGCGCGCTCTGGGAAAAAACAAAGGGCCTAATATTCTTGCTTCGGTGTAAGCCTTTGGCGGTATAAAAACCCATGTCGCATCCACAACAAAAGGCGTCGGAAAACCGCTGCACCTTGTGAGCAATGACAAATTCCAGACAAAAAAATGCCCGGCGAACCGGGCATTTTTTATCGCGTGCGCTTACAGGTTGTAGCCACGTTCGTTGTGCTGGGCCAGGTCCAGGCCCACGGCTTCTTCTTCCTCGGAGACACGCAGCCCCATGACGGCGTCCAGGACCTTGAGGATGACGAAGGTGACGATCGCGGTATAGACCACCGTGAAAGCCACACCCTTGAATTGAATCCACACTTGCGCGCCGATATCGGTCACGGTACCGAAGCCCCCCAGGGCTGGTGCTGCAAACACCCCGGTCAGGATCGCGCCGAGGATACCGCCGATGCCGTGCACGCCAAAGGCGTCCAAGGAGTCGTCATAGCCGAGTTTGCGCTTGAGGGTAGTGGCGCAGAAGAAGCACACCACGCCCGCTGCTAGGCCGATGACCAGGGCGCCCATCGGGCCCACGGTGCCAGCAGCCGGGGTGATAGCAACCAGACCCGCCACCACGCCCGAGGCGATGCCCAGTGCGCTTGGCTTGCCATGGGTGATCCACTCGGCAAACATCCAGCCCAGCGCCGCCGCAGCGGTCGCGATCTGGGTCACCAGCATCGCCATGCCGGCGGTGCCGTTGGCGGCGACAGCAGAGCCGGCGTTGAAGCCGAACCAGCCGACCCACAGCATGGCCGCGCCCATCAGGGTGTAACCCAGGTTATGCGGCGCCATCGGCGTGGTCGGGAAGCCTTTGCGCTTGCCCAGTACCAGGCACGCCACCAGGCCTGCGATACCGGCGTTGATGTGCACTACGGTGCCGCCGGCGAAGTCCAGCACGCCCCAGTCCCACAGCAGGCCGCCATCACCGGACCAGACCATGTGGGCAATCGGTGCGTACACCAGGGTGAACCACACGCCCATGAAGATCAGCATGGCGGAAAATTTCATCCGCTCGGCAAAGGCACCGACGATCAGGGCCGGGGTAATGATCGCGAAGGTCATCTGGAAGGTGATGAACACCGCTTCAGGGAACAGCGCCGCCGGGCCGGTCAGGCTGTCCGGCGTAACGCCCGCCAGGAACGCCTTGCCCAGGCCACCGACAAAAGAGTTGAAGTTGACGACGCCCTGCTCCATGCCCGTGGTGTCGAACGCGATGCTGTAGCCATAAATGACCCACAGAACGCTGATCAGACCGGTAATGGCGAAGCATTGCATCATCACGGAAAGAAGGTTTTTCGACCGAACCATGCCGCCGTAGAACAGCGCCAGGCCAGGAATAGTCATGAACAGTACAAGAATCGTGGCCGTGAGCATCCAGGCGGTATCGCCGGAGTTCAGGACTGGGGCTGCCGCTTCTTCTGCCATGGCCAAGCCAGGCATTGCGAAGGACAACAGGGCTCCTAGCCCTGCGAATTTACGCAGAGTCATATTGTTTTCTCCTGGGGCGTTGGGTTTGGCGGCTTAGATGGCGTCGGTATCGGTTTCGCCGGTACGGATGCGGATAGCCTGTTCCAGATTGACCACAAAGATCTTCCCGTCACCGATCTTGCCGGTGTTGGCGGCCTTGGTGATTGCCTCGATCACCCGATCAAGATCCTTGTCGTCAATGGCGACATCGATCTTCACCTTGGGCAGGAAATCGACCACGTATTCCGCGCCGCGATACAGCTCGGTGTGACCTTTCTGCCGACCGAAGCCTTTGACCTCAGTAACGGTAATGCCCTGCACGCCGATCTCGGACAACGACTCGCGCACGTCGTCCAACTTGAACGGCTTGATGATGGCAGTGACTAGCTTCATGAAACTTTCTCCCGAATTGGTGGACTTGCCCCAGGAAAACAAACCCGACTCAAGTCTAAGCGCAGTGCCTGGCTTTGTAACGCGTCGTCGGCCCAAGTTGCCCGACAGGTGCCAGTTAACCGATCCTGACGAAACTCCCCGTTCCGCCTGCTGCACTGCATTCGTCACAGCGACTGCATCAGTGCATGGGTCATCAGCCTCTAAGCAGAAACCTTGCCATCTGCACCCAAACCCTCTGATATCAGTCTCTTGGCCACCTGCTCAACGTGCATTGCGCCATGAACCGCTGCGATACGCACAACAACAGTGCAGCGGCGCCCGCCCCCATGCGCGAAAAGCGTGCATCCCTTGCTTGCGAATTGACTATAGACACTGCGTGATACACTGCCCGCCATTGTTTTCAGGACACCTGCACATGCTCGCGCCCAAAGATCTCCTCGACGCCCTGAGCGGCCACGCCTCCCGCATCTTGAGTGGCGACACGCCGCTGCCCAAAAGCGAAATCGAAAACCAGTTCAAGGCCCTGCTGCAAAGCGGCTTCAGCAAACTGGACCTGGTCAGCCGGGAAGAATTCGACAGCCAGATGGTAGTGCTGGCCCGGACCCGGGCACGACTCGAAAGCCTGGAGGCCAAGGTTGCGGAGTTGGAAGCGCGACTGGCTCCGCCCCAGGAATAGCCTCAACCTGGCAGCCTGAGCCCCACGTCATGGGGCTCACGCGATAAAGCCAAGGCAGGCCGCTCAACCATCCGCCACCCGCCGAGAGGGGTCCGGGGTCAGTACGAGCGGCAGCTCCAGGATAAACAGCGCGCCCCTGCCCGGCCCGGCGCTCTGCACGGTCAGATCGCCGCCCATCTCGTGCGCAGCCAGAATGCAACTGTGCAGGCCAAAACCATGGCCTTCGGGGCGCGTGGTGAAGCCATGCTCGAACACCCGCGCAAGATTGTCCTGCGATATCCCCTCGCCATTGTCCTCGACCTCAACCCGCACGCGCCTGTCATTAACGGCCTTCAGGCGCAGAATGATCTGCGGCGGTCGGTTCGCACCCGCGTCCAGCGCCTGCTTGGCGTTGTTGATCAGATTGACCAGGATCTGTAGCACTCGGTGCTTGTCCAGCGGCATTTGCGGGATATCGCTGAACGCCTTGATCAGCGTGATGTGGTGACGGGCCAGGGACACATCGCAAATGCGCACGACATCCTCGAGCAGCTCTCGCAACGAGCCCAGCTCCAACACGCTGGCGTTGCCGGCATAGGATTGCTGGGTGGCGACGATTTCCTTGATGTGGTCGATTCTGCGGGTCAACTGCGCCAACTCGGCGATCATGCCCTGCTGCTCGACGGCCAACGCGTCGGCCAGCTTGTCGAGATAGTCGGGTAGCGCGCGACCTTTCGGGTCGCTGCTGATGAAGTCACCGAGGTCATCGGGATGCTCCTTCATCAACTGGGCGACCTTGGCCACCGCTGGCCCCTTGGAGGTGTGCACCTTCTCGTACAGGACCTGGGCTGACACATTGACGCTGTTGAGCACATTGCCCACGTTGTGCAGCACATTGGTGGCAATCTCCGCCATGCCGGCGCGGCGCGCGGTGGTGACCAGTTCGGCTTGCGCCTCGCGCAACTCGTCGTTGACCTTGGCCAACTGTTGCGGGCTGGGAATTCTCAGGGCCGTCGGCACCAACCGGACCAGCAGGATGGCGGTAATCACCGAGGCAATCGCAGTGATCACCTTGACCAGCGCCATCAGCCAGTAATAAGGCTGCCAGATGGTCAGGATTTCCATCACATGGCTGGTCCCGCAGGCCAGGATAAACACACCAAAAGCCGCCAGCATCCAGTCAAACGGCACGTCCTTGCGCTTGTGGATAAAGTACAGGAGCGTGAAGGGGATGGTGACATAGGACAGGGCGATCAAGCTGTCGGCGATCACGTTGGTCCACAGCAGATCCGGGCGCCACATGTAGCAATGTCCATGGGGCATGAAGCGCTTGTCGGTTAACAGAGCCAGCAGATCGTTCATGGCCACTTCCTCGTTGTGCCGTTGATACCGCCAAGTGCCGACTGGGCAAATCGCAGTCTAGCAGAGGGTCCTTCCCGGGCATTTTGGGTGGTCAGGTGAGGCGGCGATATCCGCTACCGCATCGCGCTTGGCCCCCCTCGGCTGCCACCCATTGTCGAAACATCCTGCCAAAAACTTCTCCCTTCAATTGCCGCGCCCAAGTTCATCCCCACGACTAACCTTCCAGAGCCGCAGGATGCGGCGCCCTATTCACTCAAGGAATGATTCATGTCGCTTGCCATCGTCCACAGCCGCGCCCAAGTAGGGGTCGAGGCTCCTGCCGTTACCGTTGAAGTCCACCTGGCCAATGGCTTGCCGTCGCTGACGATGGTTGGTCTGCCGGAGGCGGCGGTGAAGGAAAGCAAGGATCGAGTGCGCAGCGCGATCATCAATTCGGGGCTGAACTTCCCGGCTCGGCGCATCACCCTAAACCTGGCGCCAGCGGACCTGCCAAAGGACGGCGGACGCTTCGACCTGGCCATCGCCTTGGGGATCCTGTCGGCCAGCGTGCAGGTGCCAACCCTGACCCTGGACAACGTGGAATGCCTCGGTGAACTGGCATTGTCCGGCGCGGTACGACCGGTGCGCGGGGTATTGCCCGCGGCGCTGGCGGCGCGCAAGGCCGGGCGCATGCTGGTGGTGCCGCGGGCCAATGCCGAGGAGGCCTGCCTGGCCTCGGGGCTGAAGGTGATTGCCGTGGACCACCTGCTCGAAGCGGTGGCGCACTTCAATGGGCACACGCCGGTCGAGCCTTTCGTTTCCAATGGGCTGCTTTCGGCCAGCAAGCCCTATCCCGACTTGAACGAAGTACAAGGCCAGGCCGGGGCCAAGCGGGCCTTGCTGATTGCCGCCGCGGGGGCTCATAACCTGTTGTTCAGTGGCCCACCGGGCACCGGCAAGACACTGCTGGCGAGCCGCCTGCCGGGGCTGTTGCCACCCCTGGCCGAGAGTGAGGCCCTGGAGGTCGCGGCCATTCAGTCGGTGGCCAGTTGCGTGCCGTTGAGCCATTGGCCGCAGCGTCCGTTTCGCCAGCCGCACCACTCGGCGTCCGGCCCGGCGCTGGTGGGTGGCGGGTCAAAACCGCAACCGGGGGAGATCACCCTCGCCCACCATGGCGTGCTGTTTCTGGATGAACTGCCGGAATTCGACCGTAGGGTACTGGAGGTCTTGAGAGAGCCGCTGGAGTCTGGGCACATCGTGGTTTCTCGCGCCCGTGACCGGGTGCGTTTTCCGGCTCGTTTCCAGTTAGTGGCAGCGATGAATCCCTGCCCCTGTGGATATCTTGGCGAACCCAGCGGCCGTTGCTGCTGTACACCGGACATGGTGCAGCGCTACCGCAACAAACTCTCCGGCCCGCTGCTGGACCGCATCGATCTGCACCTGACCGTCGCCCGGGAAGCCACGGCGTTGAACCCCAAGCGCGAAACCGGGGACGATACCGCCACGGTCGCCGAGCAGGTGGCCGAGGCCCGGGAGCGCCAGCACAAGCGCCAGGGCTGCGCCAACGCCTTCCTCGATCTGCCGGGGTTGCGTCAGCATTGCAAGTTATCCACAACCGATGAATCCTGGCTGGAAACCGCCTGCGAACGGCTGACCCTGTCGTTGCGCGCCGCCCACCGCTTGCTCAAGGTCGCCCGGACACTGGCAGACCTGGAGCAAGCGGGGTGCATCCGCCGCGAGCATCTGGCCGAAGCATTGCAGTATCGGCCGACTAGCCCCTGAACCGCCTTATGGTTTGCTCAGGTCCACCAACGGTGTTTCCCGGACTTCGGTTTTCTGACCGTTCTGAATGGCGTCGATGCGCTTGAGCGCCTTATCCACAGCGCCCTTGTCCGCCAACAGGCTGTAGTGGATCTGGAACTGCTTGTGCTCTTTCGGCGCAATGGTGGGGACCAGTCCCAGGGGGCGCTGATACCGGCGGTTATAGGAAAAACTGGTGCCTGGCTCCAACCCGGTCACGTAGCCCTGGCCTTGGGTGTCGGTGTTTTTCCACAGGGAGAACACCGGAAGCGTGCTGGTGTTGAAGCCCACCGACACACCGAGGCTACCGGCCTTGTTGTGCAGCACGGTGAGGGTGTCGCCCTTGGCGTCAGCGTATGGCACGACGTTATAGACGGTTTCGTCGTAATCCTTGGTGGGGCCCCGGTAGGTTTGCCAATCGGACAAATCACCCTTGGCCTTGTCGTTGAACGGCGAGATCTGCTTGACCGGTGCCGCGAAACGAGCGCCCTGCTCCAGGAACGGTGTACTGAAGTTGCTGTGGTAGAGCGCTTGGTATTCCTTCGGATAATCGCCGTTGTTGGTCAGCGTATCGCTGAGCGCGAACGTTACGCTGCCGGGCTCGGTGACCAGTTCGGTCTGCACCGAGAAATCGACCTTCTTGAACGCCTGCTCCTTCAACTCGCCCCGCAGGGTGATGGCGTAGGGTGGTTTTTCATCGATGTGCAAAGTGACTTTGTTGGCAGGAATGTTGGCAGCGCGACCATGCAGGGTCAGCAGCTCGCCATTGTCCATGCCGGGATGGCCGACCCATTCGTAGCCGCAGCGGGTGACCAGCTCGTTGAAGCCTTCGAGCCAACCCAAGCCGCCTCGGCCGTTGAGCTCGATGAACGCCGGGTTGACCACTTCCTTGACCGGAGAATCCCAACCCATGCGCACATCACCGACTGACGCCTGCAGCACATTCATGCCACGGGTCGGGACGACCGAAAGCTTCAGGGTGCCGTTGTCGATGTCGACCACACTGACGCCTTCCTGCCGACCGCCGTGCAGGGTGCGCATCGTCACGGAAAAGGGCTTGTCGGTCTTCACGCCGAGTTGCTGGCTGGTGATTTGCCAGGGTTGGGCGGCTTTGTCCGTATCCAGCAGGACGTAATCCCAAGCCATCGCCTGGGAGGCAGCGCCCAAGGCGCCAAGGGTGATGAGGAGTTTGAGCGGAGTCATGGTCACGACCTTTATTGGAGTTGTGCGGTTTTTATAGACTTGAAGAAACGTTTCAGCAAGCTTAAAAACAGCAAATTCCCTAAAAAGGGAGTGACTCCAGAGTGGCAGCTTCTATGGGAGCGGGCTTGCTCGCGAAAGCGGTGGGTCAGTGGGCAGAGACGTGGCTGGAAAGCAGCCTTCGCGAGCAAGCCCACCACCCTAATCTCGGGGGGGGGAGCTTGCACGCGCAGGTCACAGAAGCCTCAGCGGAACCGATCAACCTCTTGGCGCAGGTCCTGGGCCAGTTTTTCCAGTTCCTTGGCGGTGAGTGCCAGGTTCGAGACTACTTGGCGCTGTTCGCTGTTGGCCATGGCGATGCTTTGCAGGTTGCTGCTGAGCAGGGTCGCGGTGCTGCTTTGTTCCTGGGTGGCGGTGGTGATCGCCGCAAACTGCTGGCCCGCCGAGCGGCTTTGCTCGTCGATGCGCGCCAGGGCCGTGGCCACGTTGGCGTTGCGCGACAGGCCTTCCTGCATTAACAGGTTGCCCTGCTCCATCGTGCTGACGGCATTGCCGGTTTCCTGCTGGATGCTGTTGATCATGCTGGAAATTTCGTCAGTGGCCTGGCGGGTGCGGGAAGCCAGACTGCGGACTTCATCGGCCACCACGGCGAAACCACGGCCCTGCTCGCCTGCGCGGGCAGCTTCGATGGCGGCGTTCAAGGCTAGCAGGTTGGTCTGCTCGGCGATCGAGGTAATGACCCCCACGATGCCGCCGATCTCCTGGGAACGCTGACCCAAGGTATTGATGACCGTGGCGGTGCTGTTCAGCGCGCCGGCAATTTGCTCCAGGGACGACGATGCTTCGTCCATCGAGGTCCGGCCAATGCGGGTTTGCTGGGCGTTTTCCTGGGCCAGGCGTTCGGTGTTGCCCATGTTGTCGGCAATGTTCAACGAGGTTGCGCTGAACTCCTCCACTGCGCCGGCCATGCTGGTGATTTCGCCGGATTGCTGCTCCATGCCTTCATACGCCCCGCCGGACAACCCGGACAGCGCCTGGGCACGGCTGTTGACCTCCTGGGAGGCCTTGCGGATGTGCTCGACCATGGTCGACAAGGCCTGGCTCATCTGGTTGAAAGCACGGGCCAACTGACCGATCTCATCATGGCTCGACACATTCAGGCGCACGCTCAGGTCGCCGGCGCCCAAGGCTTCGGCCTGGCGTACCAGGTCCCCAAGCGGCGCCAGTTTGCTGCGCAGCAACCACATTGCCGAGCCGACCGCCAACAACATCGCCAGCAGGCTGCCAATGGCCAATTGCGTACCGACGCTCCAGGTCACGGCGCGAATCTCGGTTTTCGGCATGCTCGCCACCACCGCCCACGGCCCATCTTCGAACGGTACGGCAACGCTGTAGAAATCTTCGGCGGTATCGCTCCAGAAGGCGCCCTTGCCCGGTTTCTTGACCAGGCCAACGATGGTCGCGCTCGCCTGGTCCAGTGCCTGCACGCCGGCCGGCGGCACCAGCCACTTGTTTTGTTCGTCCAGCAGGGCCAACGAACCGGTCTGGCCAATGCGGAAGCGCTTGAGGTTCTCGAACTGCGCGTTCTGCGCATCGGTGTAGTCGAAGCCTACGTACAGCACGGCAATGATCTTGCCGCTGCTGTCGCGTACGGGCGTGTACTGCGACATGTAGAAGCGTCCGAAAAGCAAGGCTCGGCCAATGTAGCTCTGCCCGCTGATCACCGGACCGTAGGCAGGCCCGGCGCGGTCGAGCACGGTACCAATGGCCCGCGTACCGTCCTGCTTGGCCAATGACGTGCTGACGCGGATAAAGTCGTCGCCGTTACGCACGAAGACCGTCGCCACCCCGGCGGTCATGTGCTTGAACTCATCAACTTCCTTGAAGTTGTTGTTCAACACTTCACTGCCCAGGCTCAAGCCTGGGGTTTGTACACCCGCCACCGTCACGGGCTGGTCTGGATGCACGTTCAGGCCAGCGCTGAAGCGCTGTTCGAACAGTCCGGCCAACCGCTGGGTGCTCTCACGCAGGGTGCTGTGGAAGGTATTGAGCTGATCGGCCATCAGGCGCGCTTCGCTGGCCAGGTGCTCTTCGCGGGTGATGAGGTTGGCAGCGTCCAGCGAACGTAGGGCGAAGACGGTACTGCCGGAGATCACGACCGCCAATATCACAGCGAGGGCAAGGCCTAGTTGTGAGGCGATCCGGGCACGGGGTTGAGACATGACGGCTCCTGGCCGAGAGACTGGATCATCCTGATCACGCTCGCACACTCGGCATCTTATTCGGTGAGGTAAGTTAGCCTTTCTGAACGAAGGTTCCATCTTCACGGCTTCGGCGGCAAAGCCAAATACTTGAGCGGCCTGGAAGGATTAATGTTAATTAGCCATCATTCCAACTGCAACGTTTCAGCCCAGACGCTGCACGTCGGGTAATTGCATGGCCTTCACCTCACCTTGGAGGAAGTCGCTGAGCCGGCGCAAACGTTCACCTCCCGGCCGGGTTTTCGGCCAGACCAGGTAATAGTGTTCACCGCTGGCGACAGCCGTCGGCCATGGTAGGCTCAGGCGTCCCTGGGCGACATCCTCGGCCACCATCAACAGGTCGCCCATGGAGATCCCATAGCCACGTGCCGCCGCGATCATGCCCAGCTCCAGGGTATCGAACACCTGCCCTCCCTTGAGCGAGACCTTGTCGGACAGCCCCATGCGTTGCAGCCAATTACGCCAGTCCCGGCGATCGGGCGTGGGGTGCAGCAGTTCGGTGCTGGCCAACCGCGCCACATCCCAAGGCTGATCATTCAACAGATTCGGCGCGCCCACCGGAATCAACTCCTCGGAAAACAGCAAACTGGCTTCCCAGTCCGCCGGAAAATGCCCGCTGCCCAGCAATACGGCGCAATCGAAAGGCTCGACGTTGAAGTCCACCGAGTCGATGTCCATCCAGGCACTGGTCAGTTGCACCTCGTTGCCGGGCTGCAAATGCCGGAAGCGACTCAAGCGCGCCAACAACCAGCGCATGGTCAGCGTGGAAGGCGCTTTCATGCGCAGAATGCCATCCTCGCCACACAAGGTGTGGCAGGCCCGCTCCAGCGCCATGAAGCCCTCACGTACGCCCGGCAACAGCAAGCGCGCCGCCTCGGTCAATTGCAGGTTGCGGCCGCTGCGCAGGAACAGCCGACAGGCAAAGTGATCTTCCAGCGTGCGAATGTGCCGGCTGACGGCGCTCTGGGTGATCGACAGCTCTTCAGCGGCCCGGGTGAACGAGCTGTAGCGCGCCGCGGCTTCGAATGCCCGCAGCGCATAAAGAGGAGGAAGACGACGGGGCATCGCAAAAGCTCCATGGCGTTATTTGCAAACCCTACCAGAAACACGTTCAGCATGAGTTTTAATCATGCCAGCGATCTTTTTTATCCCTTTGTGCAATCCGCCGAGAGCGCCGAGAATCGCTGCTTTACTGCCTTGTTTGAACATGGAGCGTGATGATCATGCGGCATCCGGTGCGTACCGAACTCTGGGCCATCCTGCGGCTGGCGGGGCCGTTGATTGCCTCGCAGTTGGCGCACATGCTGATGGTGCTCACCGACACCCTCATGATGGCGCGCCTGAGCCCCGAAGCCCTGGCCGGCGGCGGGCTCGGGGCGGCCACCTACTCGTTCGTGTCGATCTTCTGCATCGGCGTGATCGCCGCAGTCGGCACCCTGGTCGCGATCCGCCAGGGCGCAGGCGATGTCGAAGGCGCCACCCGGTTGACCCAAGCCGGGTTATGGCTGGCTTGGTTGATGGCGTTGATGGCCGGGTTGCTGCTGTGGAACCTCAAGCCGGTGCTGCTGATGTTTGGCCAGACCGAAACCAACGTGCTGTCCGCCGGACAGTTCCTGCTGGCGCTGCCATTCGCCCTGCCCGGCTACTTGAGCTTCATGGCCCTGCGCGGTTTCACCAGCGCCATCGGCCGGGCCACACCGGTCATGGTGATCAGTCTCGGCGGCACGGTGGCCAACTTCCTGCTCAACTACGCGCTCATCACCGGTATGTTCGGCCTGCCGAAACTCGGCTTGATGGGGATCGGCCTGGTCACGGCCATCGTCGCCAACTGCATGGCCCTGGCGCTGGCCTGGCATATTCATCGGCACCCGGCCTACCGCGCCTATCCATTGCTCGACGGCCTGTCGCGGCCCAATCGCCAATACCTCAAGGAACTGTGGCGCCTGGGCCTGCCGATTGGCGGCACCTACGCGGTGGAGGTCGGGCTGTTTACGTTCGCCGCGCTGTGCATCGGCACCATGGGCAGCACGCCGTTGGCTGCCCACCAGATCGCGCTGCAAATCGTCTCGGTGGCGTTCATGGTGCCGGCCGGTATGTCCTACGCCATCACCATGCGCATCGGCCAGCACTATGGTGCCGGGCAACTGCTGATGGCGCGCCTGGCCGGTCGGGTTGGAATTGGCTTTGGCGCGGCCGTCATGCTGACGTTCGCCATGGTGTTCTGGTTGCTGCCCGATCAATTGATCGGCTTGTTCCTGGACCACGACGACCCGGCGTTTCGCGAGGTCATCAACCTGGCCGTCAGCCTGCTCGCGGTGGCGGCGTGGTTCGAACTGTTCGATGGCACGCAAACCATCGCCATGGGCTGCATTCGCGGCCTCAAGGACGCCAAGACCACCTTTCTGGTCGGCCTGGGTTGCTATTGGCTGGTCGGCGCGCCGGCGGCGTGGTGGATGGCCTTCCATCTGAACTGGGGGCCGACCGGCGTCTGGTGGGGCCTCGCCCTGGGGCTGGCCTGCGCGGCCGTGAGCCTGACGCTGGCGTTTGAATGGAAGATGACGCGGATGATTCGCAGTGAACCTGGGCTGAAGCGTTTGGAAAGCATCCAAGCCGACTGAGCTTCCCTATGTGTGGGGCTTGCTCGCGAAGGCGGTGTATCAGCCAGAAATATATCGACTGACCCACCGCCTTCGCGAGCAAGCCCGCTCCCACAGGGTTTTGAGTCAGCTGATTTCCAGCATCGACTGCTGATCACCCTCGAACGTCAAGTACTCAACCAACTCCGGCAACGGCAACGGCTTGCTGATCAGGAAACCCTGCACCTGGTCGCAACCGAAACCGCGTAGCAGGTCCAGTTGCTCCCGGGTTTCCACACCTTCGGCCACCACTTCCAGATTGAGGTTGTGCGCCAGGTTGATCATGGCGTGCACCAGTTTTCGGTTCTCTTCGCGCCGTTCCATGCCGCCGACGAAGCTCTTGTCGATCTTGAGCAAGGCGATCGGCAGGCTATTGAGGTGCACGAACGAAGAGAACCCGGTGCCGAAGTCGTCCAGGGAGAAGCGCACCCCCAGGCGACCCAGGGCATCCATGGTCTGCTTGACCATTTCGCTACGGCGCATGACGGCGGTTTCGGTGAGTTCAAACTCCAGCCATTGCGCCTCGACACCCCGCTCGGCAATCAGCCGGCTCAAGGTCGGCAATAACTGGCTGTCCTGGAACTGTCGGAACGACAGGTTGACCGCCATGTGCAACGGCGCCAGCCCCCGCTCGCGCAGGGCCTGCATGTCCCGCAGTGCCCGGGAAATCACCCAGTAGCCCAGCGGCACGATCAGGCCGCTCTGTTCGGCCAGCGGCACGAACTCACTCGGCGGCAGTAAGCCACGTTCGCCGTGACGCCAGCGTACCAGCGCTTCGAGGCCAACAATGTGGCCGCCATCGAGGTTCAGCCGTGGCTGGTAATGCAGCTCCAGCTCGTCGCGGCGCAATGCCCGGCGCAGTTCGCTTTCCAGGTCGGCGAGGCTGCGGGCGTTGCGATTGATGCGCTCGTTGAAGATATGAAAGGTACAACCCTGGGTACTCTTGGCCTGCTGCATGGCGATGTGGGCGTGCCACATCAGCGGATCGGCGCCGGCCTGGGCGCGAGCGTGGGCAACGCCCAGGCTGCAGCCAATCAGCAGGCTTTCACCGTCCACCCAATAGGGTTCGGCCAAGGCTTCGGTAATACGCTCGGCCATCCACTCGGCCCGCTGTGGCGCGCGGCGGGTGTCGATCAGCAGGGCGAATTCATCGCTGCCCAACCGCGCCAATTGATCGCCGGCCTCGAGCGAGCTTTTGAGCCGTGACACCACTTGCAGGATCAAGCGGTCACCGGCCTGGTGGCCGAGGGCGTCGTTGGCGTGACGGAAGTTGTCCAGGTCCAGGTGACCGAGCGCCAGGCCACGGCCGTCGTTTTCCGCCAGGCGCGCCGCCAACAGCGTCTGGAAACCCTGGCGATTGGCGATGCCCGTCAATGGGTCCTGTTCGGCGAGGCGCTGCAAGGTGTTTTCCAGCACGCCGCGTTCGCGCACATGGCGCAGGCAACGACGCAGGGTCGCACTGTCGAGGACATCACGCACCAACCAGTCGCTCACGCCGTCGGGGGCAACCGCCGGCTCGTGCTCAAGCAACAGGATCGTCGGCAGGCTGCAACGGCCCGGTGCCGGCTGCAACGCCGCAATGGTCAGTAACACCGCGTTGCGATTATCTTCGAACAGGCTGCTGACTGACTCCCAGCTCGGGGCGCTGATCAACACGACCGAGGGCCCCAAGGGCGCCAGGCACTCGCGCAATATTGCTGACCACGCAGGCTCTTGGGCCAATAACAGCAAACGCAAGGGTTCGACAGGCGTTGACAAGCTGACTCCCTAGACTCTGCAAGGTGGTGGCGCCGGGCATTATGACGTGCCAATGAGCAATGACCAATGCCAATGGTTCTCAAACACGCGGTTTCAGTGGTTTTTTTCCACTCCAAATCCCGCGCAGGACGCAATCGGCCCCACATCCTGCGTGAAAGTAACGGAAGCGGCAAATGACAATGCACTGTGCGTCACAAGTCGGACAGAGCAGCACAATTCTCAGAGCCTGTTAAAATGCCGGCCCATTTCGCAAACGACTCCCTGACTCTGTCATGTCCCGACTCAATCCCCGGCAGCAAGAAGCCGTGAACTATGTCGGCGGCCCTCTTTTGGTGCTCGCCGGTGCAGGCTCCGGCAAGACCAGCGTAATCACCCGAAAGATCGCGCACCTGATCCAGAATTGTGGCATCCGCGCCCAGTACATCGTCGCCATGACCTTCACCAACAAGGCCGCCCGGGAAATGAAAGAACGGGTCGGCGGCCTGCTGCGCGCCGGCGAAGGCCGCGGCCTGACGGTCTGCACCTTCCACAACCTGGGCCTGAACATCATCCGCAAGGAACACGCGCGGCTGGGCTACAAACCGGGCTTCTCGATTTTCGACGAGACCGACGTCAAGGCCCTGATGACTGACATCATGCAGAAGGAGTACTCGGGCGACGACGGCGTGGATGAGATCAAGAACATGATCGGCGCCTGGAAAAACGACCTGATCCTGCCGCCACAAGCCCTGGAAAACGCCCGCAACCCCAAGGAACAGACCGCCGCCATCGTCTACACCCACTACCAGCGCACGCTCAAGGCGTTCAACGCGGTGGACTTCGACGACCTGATCCTGTTGCCGGTCAAGCTGTTCCAGGACCACGCCGACATTCTCGAGAAATGGCAGAACAAGGTCCGCTACCTGCTCGTCGACGAATACCAGGACACCAACGCCAGCCAGTATTTGCTGGTGAAGCTGCTGATCGGTACGCGCAACCAGTTCACCGTGGTCGGCGACGACGACCAGTCGATCTATGCCTGGCGCGGCGCGCGGCCGGAAAACCTGATGTTGCTCAAGGAAGACTATCCGTCGCTCAAAGTGGTGATGCTGGAGCAGAACTACCGCTCCACCAGCCGCATCCTGCGCTGCGCCAACGTGTTGATCTCCAACAACCCCCACGAGTTCGAAAAGCAACTGTGGAGCGAGATGGGTCACGGCGACGAGATCCGCGTGATCCGTTGCCGCAACGAGGATGCCGAAGCCGAGCGCGTGGCCATGGAAATCCTCAGCTTGCACCTGCGCACCGACCGGCCGTACAGCGATTTTGCCATCCTGTACCGCGGCAACTACCAGGCCAAGCTGATCGAGCTGAAACTGCAGCATCACCAGATCCCTTATCGCCTGTCGGGGGGCAACAGCTTTTTCGGACGCCAGGAAGTGAAGGACCTGATGGCCTACTTCCGCCTGATCGTGAACCCGGACGATGACAACGCCTTCCTGCGGGTGATCAATGTGCCGCGCCGGGAAATCGGTTCGACCACCCTGGAAAAACTCGGCAACTACGCCACCGAACGCAAAATCTCGATGTACGCCGCCACCGACGAAATCGGCCTGGGCGAGCACCTGGACAGCCGCTTCACCGACCGGCTGGCGCGCTTCAAGCGCTTCATGGATAAGGTCCGCGAACAGTGCGCCGGGGAAGATCCGATTTCTGCGCTGCGCAGCATGGTAATGGACATCGACTACGAGAACTGGCTGCGCACCAACAGTTCCAGCGACAAGGCTGCCGACTACCGCATGAGCAACGTCTGGTTCCTGATCGAGGCGTTGAAGAACACCCTGGAAAAAGACGAAGACGGCGACATGACGGTCGAGGATGCCATCGGCAAACTCGTACTGCGCGACATGCTCGAGCGCCAGCAGGAAGAGGAGGACGGTGCCGAAGGTGTGCAGATGATGACGCTGCACGCCTCCAAGGGCCTGGAATTCCCCTATGTATTCATCATGGGCATGGAAGAAGAAATCCTGCCGCACCGCTCCAGCATCGAGGCCGACACCATCGAGGAAGAACGGCGCCTGGCCTATGTCGGGATTACCCGAGCCCGTCAGACGCTGGCCTTCACCTTCGCCGCCAAGCGCAAGCAATACGGCGAAGTGATCGACTGCGCCCCCAGCCGCTTTCTCGATGAACTGCCGCCGGACGACCTGGCCTGGGAAGGCAACGACGACACGCCGACAGAAGTCAAAGTCGTTCGCGGCAACAGTGCCCTGGCCGATATACGCGCGATGTTGAAGCGTTAGAATCGACTCCTTTTCACCACGCTTTTTACCCAATCCAGACGCCGAAGGCGTCACCAGAGGAGGCTTCATGGAAGCCCTGTACCAGAAAATCCGCGAGCAAGGCATCGTGCTTTCCGATCAGGTCCTGAAAGTCGACGCGTTCCTGAACCATCAGATCGACCCGCAGTTGATGAAGCTGATCGGCGACGAATTTGCCGCGTTGTTCAAGGACTCGGGCATCACCAAGATCGTCACCATCGAAGCCTCAGGGATTGCCCCGGCGATCATGACCGGGCTGAACCTGGGCGTACCGGTGATATTCGCCCGCAAGCAACAGTCCCTGACCCTGACGGAAAACCTGCTGTCGGCCACCGTGTATTCGTTCACCAAGAAAACCGAAAGCACCGTCGCCATCAGCCCGCGGCACCTGACCAGCAGCGACCGGGTGCTGATCATCGATGACTTCCTGGCCAACGGCAAAGCCTCCCAGGCGCTGATCTCCATCATCAAGCAGGCCGGCGCGACCGTCGCCGGGCTGGGGATCGTGATTGAGAAGTCATTCCAGGGCGGTCGCGCGGAACTCGATGCCCAGGGCTACCGGGTTGAATCGTTGGCGCGGGTGCAGTCGCTGGCCGGTGGGGTTGTGACCTTCATCGACTGATCACTCATTCAACCCTGTGGGAGCGAGCCTGCTCGCGATAGCGGTCTGTCAGACACATTGGCGTAACAGACACTCCGCTATCGCGAGCAGGCTCGCTCCCACAGTGGAATGTGCACGCCGTTATGGCGCAGTCGCCTTGAGCCCCGCCAGCAGCAACCGCTGGCCCAACTCCTCCTTCAGCCCCTCAGGGCTGGCCAGCTGCATCCGCTCCAGGTGCCCGGCAAACTCCCAGGGCTCCGGCGCATCCAGGGCGGCCTTGCCCAGTTCCAGGATCTCGGTGAGCTTGAACTTGCTCTTGAGCCAGTTCAGTGCCCGCAGCAGGTCCCGCTCGACCTCATCGAAATCACACCCCAGCGGGTATTCGGGAAACAGAGCCGGATGCCGCGCCTGGATCGCCTGCAAGCGTTCCGATGTGTTGTCGGCGAACCGCGGATCGAGACGGAAGTTCTTCGGCAGCTTGCCGGCGCTTTGCGCCTGCTCGATCAGCCCGGGCTGGAAGCGTGAATCGCTGATATTCAGCAACGCCTCGATCACATCGGCGTCGGTCTTGCCTCGCAGGTCGGCGATGCCGTATTCGGTCACCACGATATCGCGCAAGTGCCGCGGAATCGTGCAATGGCCGTACTCCCAGACGATGTTCGAGCTGATCTCGCCCCCGGCCTCACGCCAACTGCGCAGCAGCAGGATCGAACGCGCGCCCTCCAGCGCATGGCCCTGGGCAACGAAGTTGTACTGCCCGCCCACGCCGCTGAGCACCCGCCCGTCTTCCAACTGATCGGACACTCCGGCCCCCATCAGGGTCATGGTGAAGACCGTGTTGATGAAACGGGCATCGAGGCGCTGCAGGCGCTTGAGTTGCTCCTGGCCGTGCAGCTCGTTGATGTAACTGATGCGGGTCATGTTGAATTCGCGGAGGCGGCTTTGCGGCAACTCGCGCAGGCGCTCGTAAAAACTGCGCGGGCCGAGGAAGAATCCGCCGTGTACGCAGATGCCATCGGGTTGCGCCGCCTCGTCGAGGGTCCCGGCGTTGGCCCGTTCCTGGGTCGGCTCGTCGGGGTAGACCTTGCGCCGGATGATCCCGGCCTCGGCCAGCACCAGCAAACCGTTGACGAACATTTCACTGCAACCGTACAGCCCTTTGGCAAACGGCTCGACCCCACCCTCGCGCTCGATCAGTTGCGCCCACTGGCTAAGGTTCAGGTCCGCCAGCAACGCCTGGTAACCGGCGTTATCAGCCTGACGCGCCAGCAGCGCCGCCGTCAATGCATCGCCCATGGCGCCGATGCCGATCTGCAGCGTCCCGCCATCGCGCACCAGGGTACTGGCGTGCAGGCCGATCAGATGGTCCTGCAAGCCCACCGGCATGTTCGGCGTGGAAAACAACGTGTGGCTGTCCTTCTCGTCGATCAACAGGTCGAAAGTGTCGATGCCGACTTCCGCGTCGCCCGGCATGTACGGCAAATCGTTGTGCACCTGGCCGACCAGGAGGATGGTTTCTCCGGCGGCCCGGCGCTTGGCGATCATCGGCAGCAGGTCGAGGGTGATGTCCGGGTTGCAGCTCAGGCTCAGGCGATCCGGATGCTGTGGCTCGCTCGCCACCAATTGCGCCACCAGGTTCAAGCCGGCAGCGTTGATATCCCGGGCCGCGTGGCTGTAGTTGCTGCTGACATAGTTCTGCTGGGCCGACGCGCTGTGCAACAGGCTGCCGGGCTGCATGAAGAACTGCTCGACCCGTATGTTGGGTGGCAGGCTGTCCTGATGCAGGTCGGCCAGGTAATCCAGTTCGGGATAGTCGCCGAAGACTCGTTCGATAAAGGGCTCGAGGAAGCGCTTCTGCAGGCCATCGCCCAGTTTCGGCCGGCCCAGGCTCAGGGCCGTGTAGATGGTCAACTGTCGCTCGGGCAGTTGTGCGATGCGCCGGTACAGCGCGTTGGCGAACAGGTTGGGTTTGCCCAGCCCCAGAGGCATGCCCAGATGAATATGCGCGGGCAAGCGCTCGAGCACGTCATCCACCGCTTGTTCGATTGAACACAACTGCACCATCGCACCCTCCTGGACATTCCATGAATGTGGGTTGGACCGAGCTTGCCGGGTCTTGGTTGCGATGAACAGCCCCGGAAAAACCCCAGGCACAAAAAAGCCGCTCGTAAGCGGCTTTCTTGCGCGGGATATCGGCGTATTACAGGCCGGACATCTCTTTGATGGCGCCCTTGAGCTCTTCATCCGAGCAATCGGCGCAGGTGCCTTTTGGCGGCATGGCGTTGATGCCGGTAATGGCCTTGGCCAGGATGCCGTCGAGGCCGCCCTGGTGATCGGCGCGCTCTTTCCAGGCTGCCGTGTCACCGATTTTCGGCGCACCCAGCAGGCCGGTAGCGTGGCAAGCATTGCAATGTTTGGCAATGATATCTTTCGGCGCCTTGGCACCGCCAGCGCCGCCCGCGGCAGTGGCAACCTCCATACCTTTGCATTCTTTCCCCTGGACGCAGACCTGGCCAACGGGTTCGAGGCGCTTGGCGATTTCGTCGGTGGTCGCCGCTTGGGCACTGACTGCCCATAGGGCCAATACGGTTGCTGGTGCAGCCAGCATTTTCATAATTAGGTTCACGCGTACACCCTCAATGGTGGCTAGTCACGCCTGCGGCCACGGTTTGCAGGCGGGCGCAAGTATAGCGGTAAGCCCGTCACACTGAAACAACCCCAAAGTCGCAAGGGTCTTGTTTGCAGTGACAACGCATTCCCTGGGCGCCTTTGCCGTGCGGGGCCGGCGCCGTTTTTTCTAGAAATTGGCCGGTGTGGCTGCGCTGATCAGTCGCGCCGGCACGTCGAACGGATTACGGAAACGGTGGGGCTTGGTGCTTTCGAAATAGTAGCTGTCGCCAGCCTCGAGCACGAAGGTTTCGACGCCAACTACCAATTCCAGCCGCCCTTCCACCAGGATTCCGGTTTCCTCGCCCTCATGGGTGAGCATCTCTTCACCGGTATCGGCACCCGGCGGATAGATCTCGTTGAGGAAGGCGATCGCCCGGCTCGGATGCGCCCGGCCCACCAGCTTCATGGTCACGGCACCGTCGGAGATGTCGATCAGTTCGTTGGCTTTGTAGACGATCTGGGTCGGTTTCTCCTGAAGAATTTCCTCGGAGAAAAACTCGACCATGGACATGGGAATCCCGCCAAGGACCTTGCGCAGCGAGCTGATCGAGGGGCTGACGCTGTTCTTCTCGATCATCGAAATAGTGCTGTTGGTGACGCCCGCGCGCTTGGCGAGTTCACGCTGGGAAAGGCCTTTGAGTTTACGAATGGATTGCAGTCGTTCACCGACGTCCAATGCTGGAGCCTCCAGGGAATCAGGTTGTGAGGAAAGTGACCGTTATCATGGCGACAGCGTTCAGTATTTACAACACTTTGACCCGAATCCTGTGCGGTGAAGCGACTTTCGGTCGTTGGCGCCGTGCATCAATGCCCGGAATAGAGCCGTGGCACCCGCCGCAGGTTGCAGAAAATCTGATAGGGGATCGTGTCGGCGGCCTTGGCAACGTCGCTGGCAAGGATGTGCTTGCCCCACAACTCAACGGTCGAGCCGAGCCCGGCCTGGGGGACATCGGTCAAGTCGACACACAGCATGTCCATCGACACGCGTCCGACCAGTTGGCTGCGCTGCCCATCCACCAGCACCGGTGTACCGGTGGGCGCCTGGCGTGGGTAGCCGTCGGCATACCCCATGGCGACCACGCCGACCCGGGTCGGTTGCGTGGTCATAAAACGGGCACCGTAGCCCACCGGTTCGCCGGCGGGCAATTCGCGCACGCTGATGATCTTCGACTCCAGGGTCATCACCGCTTGCAGGCGCGAGGCGGCGGCGTTGGGCTCATCAAAGGGCGTGGCCCCGTAGAGCATGATGCCAGGGCGTACCCAGTCGCTGGGTATCTGCGGCCACCCCAGCACGGCGGGTGAGTTGCGCAGGCTGATCTGCGCCACCAGGCCCTGGCGGGCCTTGTCGAATATCGCCAGTTGCTCAGTGCTGCTGGGATCGTGCAGTTCATCGGCACGGGCGAAGTGGCTCATCAAGACGATCTTCGCCACCTTGCCGCTGGCAAGCAGGCGACGGTAGGCCGCCTGGTAATCCGCCGGATGCAGGCCGACCCGGTGCATGCCGGAATCGAGCTTGAGCCAGACAGTGATCGGCTGGCTCAGCGCGGCTTTTTCAATCGCTTCGAGCTGCCACAACGAATGCACCACGCACCAGAAATCATGCTCGACGATCAACGGCAGCTCACTGACCTCGAAAAAACCCTCCAGCAGCAGGATCGGCCCACGGATCCCGGCGGCCCGCAGTTCCAAGGCCTCTTCGATGCAGGCAACGGCGAACCCGTCCGCCGCGTCCTGCAGCGCCTCGGCGCAACGCACTGCGCCGTGCCCATAGGCGTCGGCCTTGATCACCGCAAGGGCCTTGGCCCCCGTGACTTCGCGGGCCAATTGGTAGTTGTGACGCAGGGCTTGGAGATCGATCAGGGCACGGGCAGGACGCATGGCGGCGGACTTCTAGGCGGTCATGAATAAAAAACCGGTGCTGGCTGACAGCATGAACCACCAACAGCACCGGGAGAGGGATCGTTTGGGCCGATATTTAAGGCAGCGCGGCCACGACGGACAGCTCCACCAGGATCTCCGGCTCGCACAGCTTGGCTTGCACTGTGGCACGGGCCGGGGCGACGCCCATGGGCAACCAGTTGTCCCAGACAGCGTTCATGCCTTCGAAGTGGGCCTCGATGTCCTTCAGGTAGATCGTCACCGACAGCAAACGATTCTTGTCGGTTCCGGCCATGTCCAGCAATCGCTCGATATTGACCAGGCTTTCGCGGGTCTGCTGCTCAATGCCGGCGGTCATGTCGTCGCCGACCTGCCCGGCCAAGTAAACGGTGCCGTTGTGCACGACAACCTGGCTCATGCGGTCATTGGTGAGCTGGCGCTGGATTGACATGTTTTGCGGACTCCTGGTGTTTGCTGCCATAACGGGAAATATCGAGGCCTTCGGCGCTGATCTGGGGTTTTTTCTTCGCCATCAGATCGGCCAACAGGCGACCGGAACCACAAGCCATGGTCCATCCGAGGGTGCCGTGGCCGGTGTTCAGGAACAGATTCTTGAAGGGCGTGGCCCCCACGATTGGCGTGCCGTCCGGGGTGGTCGGGCGCAAGCCGGTCCAGAAGCTGGCCTGGGCCAGGTCGCCGCCCTGAGGATAAAGGTCGTTGACGATCATCTCCAGGGTTTCGCGCCGACGCGGATTGAGGGACAGGTCAAAACCGGCGATTTCCGCCATGCCGCCCACCCGAATGCGGTTGTCGAACCGGGTGATCGCGACCTTGTAGGTTTCGTCGAGAATGGTCGAAGTCGGCGCCATCGCCGGGTTGGTGATCGGCACGGTCAGGGAGTAGCCCTTGAGCGGATACACCGGTGCACGAATCCCGAGGGGCTTGAGCAGTTGCGGCGAATAGCTGCCCAGGGCGAGGACGTAGCGGTCGGCGGTTTCCAGCTTACCGTCGATCCAGACACCGTTGATGCGGTCACCGGCGAAGTCCAGGCGCTGGATATCCTGGCCGAAGCGGAATTGCACACCGAGCTTCTCGGCCATTTCCGCCAGGCGCGTGGTAAACATCTGGCAGTCACCAGTCTGGTCGTTGGGCAGGCGCAAGGCGCCAGCCAGAATGTCGGTGACATTGGCCAAGGCTGGTTCAACCCGGGCAATGCCCTCGCGGTCGAGCACTTCGAACGGCACACCCGACTCTTTCAACACCGCGATGTCTTTTGCCGCGCCATCGAGCTGGGCCTGGGTGCGGAACAGTTGGGTGGTCCCCAGGCTACGGCCCTCGTAGGCAATGCCGGTTTCGGCGCGCAGCTCGTCGAGGCAGTCACGGCTGTACTCGGACAGGCGCACCATGCGCTCCTTGTTGATGGCATAGCGGCTGGCGGTGCAGTTGCGCAGCATCTGTGCCATCCACAGGTATTGGTCAATGTCGGCAGTGGCCTTGATCGCCAGCGGCGCATGCCGCTGCAGCAGCCACTTGATGGCCTTGAGCGGTACGCCCGGTGCCGCCCACGGCGAGGCATAACCCGGCGACACCTGGCCGGCGTTGGCGAAACTGGTTTCCATGGCAGGCGCCGGCTGACGGTCGACCACCACCACTTCAAACCCGGCACGGGCCAGATAATAAGCACTGACGGTACCGATGACGCCGCTACCCAAGACCAGAACGCGCATGTTGTTGCCCTCATCGCGGATAACCGCTGACGTTTGTTGTACATAGCTTTGATGGGGGCAGTGTAAAAAAGATTAGCCAGTGCTTTTCACTATATAAACACCTATATTTGGCGAGAATTCTCGGCAAAAACCCTTTTCACGGAGGCGCATCACCTGTGCGTACCAACACTCAGACCAAACGTGAGCTGGACAAGATCGACCGCAACATCCTGCGCATTCTCCAAGCGGATGGGCGGATTTCCTTCACGGAACTGGGGGAAAAGGTTGGACTCTCCACGACGCCCTGCACCGAGCGGGTGCGGCGCCTGGAGCGCGAGGGCATCATCATGGGCTACAACGCCCGGCTCAATCCGCAGCACCTGAAGGGGAGCCTGCTGGTGTTTGTCGAGATCAGCCTCGACTACAAATCCGGCGACACATTCGAAGAGTTCCGACGCGCCGTGCTGAAACTGCCTCACGTGTTGGAATGTCACCTGGTGTCAGGGGACTTCGACTACCTGGTGAAAGCACGGATTTCCGAGATGGCGTCATACCGCAAGCTGCTGGGGGACATCCTGCTCAAACTGCCCCATGTGCGCGAATCCAAGAGCTATATCGTGATGGAAGAGGTGAAGGAGAGCTTGAACCTGCCGATTCCAGACTGAGCCTGGATCCACCTTCCTTGAACAAGCAGAGATCCATTGTGCGCGAGCTTGCTCGCGAAGGCCGCGACTCGGTATCCCTATCTGCTAGACCAACACCTGCCGAGTGCTGGCCATGTACTCATGAATCTGCTTCTCGACCCGCGGATGAATCAGTTCCACCGGCCGCCGTCCATTGGGACACGGTAACGTCGCGGTGGTGCCGAACAGCCGGCAGATCAGCGGGCGCTCGTCGTAGACGGTGCAACCGTTGGGCCCCAGGTGCACGCAGTCGAGCGCGTCCATGGCCGCGTCCTGTTCGGCGCGGGTCTTGCGGGGCAAGCGGGCCATTTCCTCGGGCGAGGTGGTCACCGGACCGCAGCAGTCATGGCAGCCCGGCACGCACTCGAACGAGGGAATCTGCTGGCGTAGCGTGCGGATTGTTTGACTGTTGCAACTCATTGGGGCGATTACCGAAGGAGACGGCCCAGGATTCTGCCTTAAAAGCCGCGCACCAGACAGCACTCGCCGACCGGTGTTGCCCAGCGGGGAATCCCCGGCTTATGCTCCGTAAGATTTCTCAAACACAAGAATCAGGATTACGCACATGAACGCCCGTGTTCAGCAACCTGTCCCGAGCCACGCGCACGCCGCCTCTTATTACGCCGCCAGCAGCCTGCCGCAACCGGACCATCCGCTGCTGCAGGGTGAATTGCTGGCGGATGTCTGCGTGGTCGGCGGCGGGTTCTCCGGGTTGAACACGGCGATCGAACTGGCCGAGCGCGGCATGAGTGTGGTGCTGCTGGAAGCGCACCGGATCGGCTGGGGCGCAAGCGGCCGCAACGGCGGCCAATTGATTCGTGGCGTCGGTCATGGCCTCGACCAGTTTGCACCGATCATCGGCGCCGACGGCGTGCGCCAGATGAAGCTCATGGGCCTCGAGGCCGTGGAAATCGTCCGACAGCGCGTCGAACGCTTTCAGATCCCGTGCGACCTCACCTGGGGTTACTGCGACCTCGCCAACAAGCCCAGCGACCTGGAAGGCTTCGCCGAAGACGCCGAAGAACTGCGCAGCCTGGGTTATCGCCACCCGACCCGACTGCTGCAAGCCAACGAAATGCACAGCGTCGTGGGTTCGGACCGTTACGTCGGTGGGTTGATCGACATGGGCTCGGGCCATCTGCATCCACTGAACCTGGCCGTGGGCGAAGCTGCCGCCGCGCAGCAACTGGGGGTCAGGCTATTCGAGCAATCGGCGGTCACACGTATCGACTACGGTCCTGAAGTGAAGGTGCACACCCAACAGGGCTCGGTCCGTGCCAAGACGCTGGTGCTGGGCTGCAACGCCTACCTCAATGGACTCAATCCGCAACTGGGCGGCAAAGTGTTGCCCGCCGGCAGCTACATCATCGCCACCGAACCTTTGAGCCAGGCCCAGGCACAGGCGCTGTTGCCGCAGAACATGGCGGTCTGCGATCAACGCGTGGCCCTGGATTACTACCGGCTTTCGGCGGATCGACGCTTGCTGTTTGGCGGGGCCTGTCACTATTCCGGCCGTGACCCACAGGACATCGGCGCCTACATGCGTCCAAAGATGCTCAAGGTCTTCCCGCAGTTGGCGGATGTGAAAATCGATTATCAGTGGGGCGGGATGATTGGCATTGGCGCCAACCGTTTGCCGCAGATCGGCCGGCTCAAGGATCAGCCCAACGTCTATTACGCCCAAGCCTATTCCGGCCATGGGGTGAACGCCACGCACCTGGCCGGCAAATTGTTGGCCGAAGCGATCAGCGGGCAGCACAGCAGCGGTTTCGATCTGTTCGCCCAGGTTCCGCACATGACGTTCCCTGGCGGCAAGCACCTGCGCTCGCCGCTATTGGCGCTGGGAATGTTGTGGCATCGCTTGAAAGAGTTGGTCTAAAGAGCTTCAACACCACTGACAACACGATCGCGGGCAAGCCTTGCTCCCACAGGTCACCTTCAATCTGTGGGAGCAAGGCTTGCCCGCAACCGCAGCCTCAGGAACCACACCGTTTCAAAGCCGCCAGAACGGCTTGAGCCCCTCCTCCCGCGCCTGCTCCCGACTCAGCCCAATATCACGCAACTGTTCGGGTGTAAGGTCCAACAAGGCTTGGCGTGTATGCAGACGAAGCCAGAACAGGGCCCAACGGCTCAGGCCGGATGGCGGATTGCGCAACATCGCGCTGCGCAGCCCCTTCTCCTGCCCTGCCGCCAGTTCCTGACTGTGTAACGTCAGCCGCACATCGCTCAAGCCGTTCATTTTGATCGCTCCTGTTTACTTGGGTAGCCAGAGGTTTCATGATGCGCGGACGGCCAAAAGCAATACAGATTCAACTAATTCATTTTATAAGCATACAGATTCGGTATTTCCGCGACTGAATCGTCATTTTCCACCCCAACTGTATCGGTTGCAGTGGTCCATCTCATCGGGAGCGCACCATGACCCTCTACGTGAACCTCGCCGAATTGCTCGGCACCCGCATCGAACAGGGCTTCTACCGCCCCGGCGACCGGCTGCCATCAGTGCGGGCATTGAGCACGGAACATGGGGTCAGCCTGAGTACGGTGCAGCAGGCCTATCGCGTGCTGGAAGACAGCGGGCTGGCGATGCCGAGACCCAAGTCCGGCTATTTCGTACCCGTGAGCCGAGCATTGCCCGACCTGCCGGTGGTAGGCCGTCCGGCCCAGCGCCCAGTGGATATTTCCCAGTGGGACCAGGTGCTGGAGCTGATCCGCGCGGTACCGCGCCCGGACGTGGTGCAACTGGGACGCGGCATGCCCGATATCCATTCGCCGACCATGAAACCGCTACTGCGCAGCCTGGCGCAGATCAGCCGCCGACAAGACATGCCCGGTCTGTATTACGACAACATCTACGGCAACCTCGCGCTGCGTGAGCAGATCGCCCGGCTGTCGCTGGACTCCGGCTGTCAACTGGGCTCCAACGATTTGATCGTCACCACCGGCTGTCACGAGGCCCTCTCGGTCAGCATCCGCGCCACCTGCGAACAAGGCGATATCGTCGCGGTGGACTCACCCAGTTTTCACGGGGCCATGCAAACCCTCAAGGGCCTGGGCATGAAGGCGTTGGAAATCCCCACCGACCCGCTCACCGGCATCAGTCTGGATGCACTGGAACTGGCGCTGGAGCAATGGCCCATCAAGGCCATACAGCTGACCCCCAGCTGCAATAACCCGCTGGGCTACATCATGCCCGACGCCAATAAACGCGCCCTGCTGAACCTGGCACAACGCTTCGACGTGGCGATCATCGAAGATGATGTGTATGGCGAGTTGGCCTACACGTACCCTCGCCCGCGCACCATCAAGTCCTTCGATGAAGACGGCCGTGTCCTGCTCTGCAGTTCATTTTCCAAGACCCTGGCTCCCGGCCTGCGCATTGGCTGGGTCGCGCCAGGCCGGTATCTGGAGCGGGTGCTGCACATGAAATACATCAGCACCGGCTCCACCGCGCCACAACCACAGATCGCCATTGCCGAATTTCTCAAGGGCGGGCATTTCGAACCCCATTTGCGCCGGATGCGTACGCAATACCAGCGCAATCGCGACGTAATGATTGATTGGGTCAGCCGCTATTTTCCGCCGGGCACCCGAGCCAGTCGCCCGCGGGGCAGCTTCATGTTGTGGGTCGAGTTGCCAGAAGGCTTCGACACGCTGAAGCTCAATCGGGCCCTGCTCGACCAAGGCGTGCAGGTCGCCGTTGGCAGCATCTTTTCGGCATCGGGCAAGTACCGCAACTGCCTGCGAATGAACTACGCTGCCAAGCCAACGCCCCAGATCGAAGAGGCCGTACGCAAGGTCGGAACCGCCGCTATGGCATTGTTGAACGAAACCCAGCGCGACGTCGTCTGAACTTTACCCAGGGAAGCAGCACCCAACAGCCGATCAACGTGAACAAGCGGAACGATTCTACGTGAGATCCAGACCGATCCTGCCTGCGCTGCTGTTAGTCATCTCACTGCTGAGCGGCTGCGCCAGTCTTGATGTCACTCGCGAGCCCTCCCAAGCCTTACCGGCCGCCGAATCTTCGTTCGGCCGCTCGGTCCAGGCTCAAGCTGCCGCCCATGAAGGGCGCTCGGGCTTTCGGCTGCTGTCGGACAGCACCGACGCGTTCATTGCCCGGGCCGAGTTGATCCGCCACGCCCAAGGCAGCCTGGACTTGCAGTACTACATCGTCCACGACGGCATCAGCACGCGGATGCTGGTGGATGAATTGCTCAAGGCCGCCGACCGGGGCGTGCGCGTGCGCATCCTGCTGGACGACACCACCAGCGATGGCCAGGATCAGATCATCGCGACCCTCGCCGCTCATCCGCAGATCCAGATTCGCCTGTTCAACCCGCTGCACCTGGGACGCGCCACTGGCGTGACCCGCAGCCTCGGGCGCCTGCTCAACCTGTCACAGCAACACCGCCGGATGCACAACAAGTTGTGGCTGGCGGACAACAGCATGGCCATCGTCGGCGGCCGTAACCTGGGCGACGAGTATTTCGACGCCGAACCCAACCTGAACTTCACCGACATCGACCTGCTCGGTGTCGGCCCGGTGGCCGAACAATTGGGGCACAGCTTCGACCAATATTGGAACAGCGCTCTGAGCAAACCCATCGAACAGTTCCTGTCCCATCGCCCCACACCCAAGGACCTGGCCAACAACCGCCAGCGCCTGCAAGAGTCCCTGGAGCAGACCCAAAAGGAGAATCACGCGCTCTACCAGCAGTTGACCACCTACAAGACCCAACCGCGCCTGGACACTTGGCGCGATCAGTTGATCTGGGCCTGGAACAAGGCGCTGTGGGACGCGCCCAGCAAAGTCCTGGCCAAGGATGAGCCGGACCCGCAGCTGTTGCTGACTACACAACTGGCCCCCGAGCTGACGGGCGTCAGCAAAGAGCTGATCATGATTTCCGCCTACTTCGTCCCCGGCCAACCAGGTTTGGTGTACCTGACCAGTCGCGCCGATGCCGGTGTGTCGGTGAGCCTGCTGACCAACTCCCTGGAAGCCACCGACGTGCCCGCCGTGCATGGCGGCTATGCGCCGTACCGCAAGGCCCTGCTGCAACATGGTGTACGGCTGTTCGAACTTCGCCGACAACCGGGCGACACCGGCAGCAGCCCTCACCTGTTCTACAGTAAGTCCTACGGCGAATCGGACTCCAGCCTGCACAGCAAGGCGATCATCTTCGACCAGCAGAAATCGTTCATCGGCTCGTTCAATTTCGACCCACGCTCGGTGCTGTGGAACACCGAAGTCGGCGTGCTGGTGGACAGCCCCGAACTCGCCAGCCAAGTGCGCGAACTGGCCTTACAGGGTATGGCGCCGGCCCTGAGCTATCAGGCCAGACTGGAGGATGGAACGCTTGTATGGACCACCGAAGACAACGGGCAGACGCACGATCTAGACCGCGAGCCGGGCAGTTGGTGGCGCCGGTTCAATGCCTGGTTCAGCACGATGATCGGGCTGGAGCAAATGTTGTAAGCCTGCACAAACCGTCGCGGGCTCAGGCTGTTTGTGTCGCTCCGAACGCCCCTTGGCGCAACAGCAGGATCACTAGACCAAACGCCCCTGCGGCCATGAACAAAGGCAACGCATGCCCGCTGATCCACTGGCTGCCCGCTCCCGCCGCCAGCGGGCCGATCAGGCAACCAAGGCCCCACAGTTGCGCGACATGGGCGTTGGCCCGCACCAGCGCATCGTCGCGGTAACGCTCGCCGATCAGGATCAACGACAACGTGAACAAACCGCCGGCACTGGCACCGAACAGCACCCACAGCGGCCAGATCAACAGGGTATCGATCAACAGCGCAACCGCCAGGCTCGATAACATCAGCGCCACCGCACAGCCCGTCAACAGCGCCCGGCGAGACACGCGATCAGCCAGAGCGCCGATGGGCAACTGCAACAAGGCATCACCGACCACCACGGTGCTGACCATCGCCAGCGCTATGTCGGCAGTGAAACCCTGACGCAGGCAATACACCGGCAGCAGCGTGAGAATCATGGCCTCAAACGCGGCGAACAACGAAACCGCCCAGGCAATCGCCGGCAAACCTCGGCAAAACGTCCACAAATCGCCGAACGTGACGCTGCCGGCCTCGCTGCTCGGCGCACCGCTACGGCCCAGCAACAGCAGGGGTGCGATCAGCAGCAGGCCGACGCCGACCCAGAATCCATAGTCATGATCAGTCCCCAGCGCGCCCAGCAGCAGCGGGCCGGACAACTGGCTCAGGGCGTAACTGCTGCCGTACAGCGCCACCAGTCGGCCACGCCATTTCTCAATGACCAACTGATTGATCCAGCTTTCACCGAGAATGAACACCAAGGTCAGGACCACACCAATGACCAGGCGCAGCAGCAACCAGACAGGATAGCTGGGCAACAGCGCCAGCAACCCGATGGACACTGCGCCACCCCACAGGCACAGGCGCATCAACGCCGCCGTGCCGAACCGCGCCGCCAACCGGCTCGACACCTTGGCTCCGAGCAACACCCCCACGGCCGGCATGGCGGCCATCACGCCAATGGCGAACGAGCCATAGCCCCAACCCTCCAGGCGCAGCGACACCAGCGGCATACTCACGCCCAAGGCCAGGCCGACACTCAGGACAGACGCCAACACGGCGAAATAGGTCGCCCAACGCATTTCCACGCTCCTGTGGAGGGCTATCAATCTCAGCCATCCCACAAAACACTGTGGGAGCGAACTTGCTCGCGAAAGCGGAGTGTCAGTCAACCTAGCCGTTGAATGTTAACCGCCTTCGCGAGCAAGCCCGCTCCCACAAAAGGGATCAGAGCTTGATCCAGGTCGACTTCAGCTCGGTGTATTTGTCGAACGCATGCAACGACTTGTCGCGACCATTGCCCGATTGCTTGAAGCCACCGAACGGCGCGGTCATGTCGCCGCCGTCGTACTGGTTGACCCATACGCTGCCGGCACGTAGCGCCTTGGCGGTCAGGTGGGCCTTGGAGATGTCCTTGGTCCATACCGCTGCAGCCAGGCCGTACGGTGTGTCATTGGCGATCTCGATAGCCTGCTCGGCAGTGTCGAAAGCGATGACTGATAACACCGGGCCGAAAATCTCTTCCTGGGCAATTTTCATCGCGTTGCTCACGCCATCGAAAATCGTCGGCTCGACGTACGTACCGCCTGTTTCCTCAAGGATGCGCTTGCCGCCGGCCACCAGTTTGGCGCCGTCGCTGTGCCCGGCCTCGATGTAGGACAGCACGGTGTTCATCTGCTGGGTATCGACCAGAGCGCCGACATTGCTGGCCGGGTCCAGGGGGTTGCCAGGTTTCCAACCCTTTAGGGCTTCGATCACCAGTGGC
The DNA here is from genome assembly GCF_963970585.1 of Pseudomonas sp. RL_105y_Pfl2_101. Classification (NCBI taxonomy): domain Bacteria; kingdom Pseudomonadati; phylum Pseudomonadota; class Gammaproteobacteria; order Pseudomonadales; family Pseudomonadaceae; genus Pseudomonas; species Pseudomonas sp. RL_105y_Pfl2_101. Next base: position 82,171 of record NZ_CAXAPG010000005.1, on the reverse strand, counting down.
AGGAACGTGTCCTTGATAGAGCGCTCCACCAACAACCGCGAGCCGGCGGTGCAGACTTCGCCTTGGTTGAAGGCAATGGCGCTGGCGGCGGATTCGGCGGCGGCTTGCAGGTCCGGGGCATCGGCGAACACGATGTTCGGGCTCTTGCCGCCAGCTTCCAGCCAGATACGCTTCATGTTGGATTCGCCGGAGTAAATCATCAGTTGCTTGGCGATTTTGGTAGAACCGGTGAACACCAGCGTATCGACGTCCATATGCAGGGCCAGGGCCTTGCCGACAGTGTGGCCGTAGCCTGGCAGCACGTTCAGCACGCCTTTGGGAATGCCAGCCTCGATCGCCAGTGCGGCGATACGGATGGCCGTCAGCGGAGATTTTTCCGACGGCTTGAGCACCACCGAGTTACCGGTGGACAGCGCCGGGCCGAGCTTCCAGCAGGCCATCATCAACGGGAAGTTCCAGGGCACGATAGCGCCCACGACACCCACCGGCTCGCGGGTCACCAGGCCCAACTGGTCGTGGGGGGTGGCCGCCACTTCGTCGTAGAGTTTGTCGATGGCTTCGCCGCTCCAGCTCAAGGCTTGGGCCGCGCCGGGAACGTCAATGTTCAGGGAATCACTGATCGGCTTGCCCATGTCCAGGGTTTCAAGCAGGGCCAGTTCTTCGGCGTGCTCCTTGAGCAGGCCGGCAAAACGAATCATGGTGGCTTTGCGCTTGCTGGGTGCCAGGCGTGACCAAACGCCAGAATTGAAGATGGCGCGAGCGTTTTCGACCGCACGCTGGGCGTCGGCGACGTCACAGCTGGCGACCTTGCCCAGCAGGCGGCCATCGACCGGACTGAGGCAATCGAAGGTTTCGCCGGACACCGCATCGGTGTACTCGCCGTTGATGAAGGCGCGGCCTTCGATCTTCAGGTCGCGGGCGCGTTGTTCCCAGTCAGCACGAGTCAGGGTGGTCATGCGTGTGTCCTCCTCTTATTGAGTACGAGCGCCGCGCAATGCGCAGCGCTCAAAAGAATTCTGCCCGGCCAGTCTGTTTGCGACGCTATTTTCGACACGGGCACCCGCCACCCTAAACCAGCGGCCGGGCAAGTTTCAATATATTTGACACAACGCCGGCAAACGGCCTTGCGATGTTCGTTTTAATAAACATAGACTCGAAACCTTCCAAGCGATTACTGGGGATCACCCGCATGAGCATTCAGGACATTGTCGATTTCAGCCAGACCAACACCACCGCCGAACGCTATCGCCCGGACCCGGCCAAGGTGTTCAAGGGCGACCCCGAACAAACTGTGTTCAACCACTACAGCAGCCCCTGCGGGCAAATGAATGCTGGCGTATGGGAAGGCGCCGTCGGCCAGTGGACGGTCAACTACACCGAGCATGAATACTGCGAGATCGTTCAGGGCGTTTCCGTGCTGCGGGACAACGATGGCAATGCCAAGACCCTGCGGACCGGCGACCGCTTTGTGATCCCGGCCGGGTTCCAGGGCACCTGGGAAGTGCTGGAGCCGTGCCGCAAGATTTACGTGGTGTTTGAAGCGCGAGCCTGAGCTGCACCGTAAAAGACAGTGACACTTAATCGTTGGTCAACGGCTGCGGCAACGATTAAAACGCTTCACAGGCACCACGCAATTTATCGTCGCCGCGGCACGCGCAGGATGCGCGACCAACCCGACCGGTGAGTGCCTGAACTTCAATAGATATCAGCAAGGAGGCTAAAAATGCCGAACCAAAACAACACCGTTGTCGTGCCCACGCCACACGATCAATGCGACATCGCTGTCGCCCAGTACACCATTGGCCAAAAATACACCCCCGAGCTGCGTGAAGAAGTTCGCGCCCTGGCCAACGGGGCCCAGGTTCGCGCCGCAGGCCCAAAACACCCTACAACCTACGACCTGCGCCCGCGACGCATCAACCTTCTAACCGATGACAATGGAATTATCGTCGGCGTTAAATGCGGTTGATCCACAAGACAAACGCAAACAAAAAAGGGCCCGTATCTCACGATACGGGCCCTTTTTTGTAAGAGGGAAAATCAATTACTTGATTTTGCCTTCCTTGTAGATCACGTGCTTGCGAACAACCGGATCATATTTCTTGATCTCGATTTTGTCCGGGGTAGTACGCTTGTTCTTGTCGGTAGTGTAGAAGTGACCAGTACCGGCGCTCGAGATCAAACGAATCAATTCACGCATGATTAGCTCCCTTAAACCTTGCCATCGCGACGAAGTTCGGCCAGCACGACACTGATGCCACGCTTGTCGATGATACGCATGCCCTTGGCAGATACGCGCAGACGCACAAAACGTTTCTCTTCTTCAACCCAGAAGCGGTGATGCTGCAGGTTCGGCAGGAAACGACGACGGGTTTTGTTGTTTGCGTGGGAAATGTTATTCCCAGTCACCGGACCCTTACCGGTAACTTGACAGACTCTCGACATGCCTCAGCCCTCTAAAACCACATGCCCAACCCGGCATGGGTTGGCCGCTTAATCTCTCAGTCATTTGGCGCTAGGCGCCGCGTTTCTTTAAGGGTCTTACCGGCTACACCTACAGTGAAGGAACCGGGCCCCTAGAAAAGAGCGCTGCTTTATACCAGAAAGACCACAGTGCAACAACAGCAGATGTGATTTGCCTTCAGGGCGAATCACCGACCAGCCGCCCCGGACGGCGGGCGCAAAGGCTGGCACAGCCCCTTACCGCTCGTCGCTGCACGCAGTTTTTTTTTGCCCGCGGCGACTTTTAGCCCATCCACGCGCCGTCGCAGAGTGCCGGAAAATGCAAAAAGGGGATAGTCATTTAGCGGCGAGCCCACTAGGGTAGGCCTTTTCCAGACTGCACTCGCAGATGGGCCTTCGACTTGCACAGGAAACCGACCATGCGCCTCGCTGCCCTACCATTGTTGCTCGCCCCTCTGCTGATCACCCCACAGGCCTTGGCCGCCGCTCTGAGCGTCTGTACCGAAGCCAGCCCGGAAGGGTTCGATGTCGTCCAATACAACTCCCTGACGACCACCAACGCCTCCGCCGACGTGCTGATGAACCGCCTGGTGGACTTCAACACCACCAGCGGCAAAGTGGTGCCCAGCCTGGCCGAGCACTGGGAAGTCTCCACCGATGGCCTGGCCTACGTGTTCAAACTGCGGCCACAGGTCAAGTTTCACCACACCGACTACTTCACGCCGCGCCGCGACCTGACTGCCGAGGACGTGAAGTTCAGCTTCGAACGCATGCTCGACCCCGCGAACCCATGGCACAAGGTTGCACAAAGCGGCTTTCCCCACGCCCAATCCATGCAATTGCCAGCGCTGATCAAAAAAATCGACGCGCTGGACCCGCTGACCGTGCGTTTCACCCTCGATCACGCCGACTCGACCTTCCTGGCGACGTTGAGCATGGGCTTTGCCTCCATTTATTCGGCCGAATACGCCGATCAGTTGCTCAAGGCCGGCACGCCGGGAAAACTCAACAGCCTGCCAATCGGCACCGGTCCGTTCATTTTCAACAGATTCCAGAAAGATGCTTCGATTCGCTACAAGGCCAACGCTGATTATTTTGACGGCAAGCCCCAAGTGGATCCCTTGATCTTCGCCATCACGCCGGACGCCAACGTGCGCCTGCAGAAGCTGCGTCGCAACGAATGCCAGATCGCCCTGTCGCCCAAGCCGCAGGACGTACAAGCCGCCAAGCAAGAACCTAGGTTGAAGGTCGAGCAGACCGACGCCTTCATGACCGCGTTCGTGGCGATCAACAGCCAGCATCCGCCGCTGGACAAGCCTGAGGTGCGCCAAGCCATCAACCTGGCCTTCGACAAGGCCAGCTACCTGAAGGCTGTCTTCGAAGGCACCGCCGAAGCCGCCAATGGCCCCTACCCGCCCAACACCTGGAGCTACGCCAAAAGTCTGCCCGGCTACGCCCATGACTTGGCCAAAGCCCGCGACCTGCTGGCCAAGGCCGGCTTGAAGGAAGGCTTCCAGACCACCATCTGGACCCGCCCCTCCGGCAGCCTGCTGAACCCCAACCCCAGCCTCGGCGCACAACTGCTGCAGTCCGACCTGGCGCAACTCGGCATCCAGGCCGAGATCCGGGTGATCGAATGGGGCGAACTGATCCGTCGCGCCAAGGCCGGCGAACATGATTTGCTGTTCATGGGCTGGGCCGGCGACAACGGCGACCCGGACAACTTCCTCACGCCACAGTTTTCCTGCGCGGCGGTCAAGTCCGGCACCAACTTCGCCCGCTACTGCAGCCCCGACCTGGACAAACTGATCACCGCCGGCAAGACCACTGGCGAACAAGGTGTGCGTACCAAGCTCTATGAACAGGCCCAGGCCCAGATCCAGCAACAGGCCCTGTGGCTGCCCCTGGCCCACCCGACCGCGTTCGCCCTGACCCGCAAGGAGGTGCAGGGTTACTCGGTCAGCCCGTTTGGGCGCCAGGATTACTCCAAAGTCAGCCTCAAATAACCCCAGCCCCACAGAGCCTCCCCTGCGGGAGCAACGTTTGCTCCCGCAGAATTATTTCAGCCTGACTTTGCCTACATCCACCCACGCTCCGCCATCGACAACGGCTCCCCATCGCCAACGATGAAATGATCGAGCACCCGCACATCGATCAACTCCAGCGCCTCCTGAAGCCGCTCAGTGAGCACCCGGTCGGCCTGGCTGGGCTCGGTGTTGCCGGAGGGGTGGTTGTGGCACAGGATCAGCGCGGCGGCGTTGTGGGCCAAGGCCCTTTTGACCACCTGCCGGGGATGAACACTGGCGCTGTCGATGGAGCCGCGAAACAGCGCCTCGAAGGTCAGTACCTGGTGCTTGGAATTGAGAAACAGGCAACCGAACACCTCGTGGGGCTCGTGACGCAGCATCGATTTCAGGTACTCACGAACCGCCAGCGGGTTTTCCAGCGCGGGTTTTTCCCGTGCCCGTTCAGCCAAGTGCCGACGGCTCATTTCCTGAACCGCTTGCAACTGGGCAAACTTCGCCGGCCCGAGCCCCATATGATTACTGAATGTGATCTGATCAGCTTCAAGCAGCGCGCGCAGGCTGCCAAATTGCATCAATAGTTGTCGCGCCAGATCCACCGCGCTTTTGCCCGACACGCCGGTTCGTAAAAAAATCGCCAGCAGCTCGGCGTCCGATAGACTCCCCGCCCCTAGCGCCAATAACCGCTCCCGTGGCCGCTCGGCCGCGGGCCAATCGCGAATACTCATGACATCTCCCTGATTGTGGGCGCCGCTGTTCCGTAGCGGTCGCTGTGATATCGTAGCCCATCTTTTTTGCAGGCGATTTGCACCCTGGCAGGCTGCTGCCAAGGGGTTCGCCCTGCACTGACCACTGAAATCGAAAGGCAGGCCTATGCAGCGGCTGTATCGGAAACGCATCGTTCTGGGCGTCGGCGGCGGCATTGCCGCCTACAAGAGCGCCGAGCTGGTTCGCAGGCTTATCGACCAGGGCGCGGAAGTACGGGTCGTCATGACCCGCGGTGGCAGCGAGTTCATTACCCCGCTGACCATGCAAGCCCTGTCCGGACACCCGGTCCACCTGGATTTGCTCGACCCGGCGGCCGAAGCCGCGATGGGCCATATCGAACTGGCCAAGTGGGCCGATCTGGTGCTGATCGCCCCAGCCACTGCCGACTTGATCGCCCGCTTGGCCCAAGGCATCGCCGACGACCTGCTGACCACCCTGGTGCTCGCCACCGACGCGGTGGTCGCCGTGGCGCCAGCCATGAACCAGGCCATGTGGCGCGACCCGGCCACCCAGGCCAACCTGCAATTGCTGGAGAGCCGCGCCCTGAAAGTCTTCGGCCCGGCCTCCGGCAGCCAGGCCTGCGGCGATGTCGGCATGGGCCGCATGCTCGAAGCAACCGACCTGGCCCAGTGCGCCGCCGACTGCTTCCAGCGCCAAGCCCTGACCGGCAAGCACGTGCTGATCACCGCCGGACCGACCCAGGAAAACATCGACCCGGTGCGCTACATCACCAACCACAGCTCCGGGAAAATGGGCTTCGCCCTGGCCGAAGCCGCCGTGGAAGCCGGCGCCCGGGTGACGCTGATCACCGGTCCCGTGCACTTGCCGACACCGGACAGGGTCACGCGCATCGACGTGGTCAGCGCCCGGGACATGCTCGCAGCCTGCGAAGCGGCGATCCCCTGCGACCTGTTCATCGCCTCGGCGGCGGTGGCGGACTACCGCCCCGAAGTCGTCGCCCCGCAAAAATTGAAGAAAGACCCTACAAGCGGCGACGGCCTGCTACTGCAAATGGTGCGCAACCCGGACATCCTGGCCAGCATTGCCACCCGTCCCGACCGCCCGTTCAGTGTCGGCTTTGCCGCCGAGACCGAACACCTGCTCGATTACGCCGCGCGCAAGCTCAAGGACAAAAACCTCGACTTGATCGTCGCCAACGACGTGGCCAACCCGAGCATCGGCTTCAACAGCGAAGAAAACGCCTGCAGTGTGATCGACCGCCAGTTGCACGCCACACTTTTTGCCCAGACCAGCAAGAGCAAGATTGCCCGCCAGCTGATCACTTTTATCGCCGAACGTCTGAACCAGGTTTAATGTCATGCACGCCCTACAAGCCAAGATCCTCGATCCACGCATCGGTAACGAATTTCCGCTGCCGCAATACGCCACAACGGGCTCCGCCGGCCTCGACCTGCGGGCAATGCTCAAGCAGGACACAATCCTGGAGCCGTGCCAGACCCTGCTGATTCCTACCGGTCTGTCGGTGTACATCGGCGATCCGGGCCTGGCGGCGCTGATCCTGCCGCGCTCGGGCCTGGGTCACAAGCACGGCATCGTGCTGGGCAACCTGGTGGGCCTGATCGACTCCGACTACCAGGGCGAACTGATGGTGTCGTGCTGGAACCGCAGCCAAACGGCCTTCAAAATTGCCGTGGGCGACCGCATCGCGCAGTTGGTGCTGGTGCCGGTGGTCCAGGCCCACTTCGAACTGGTCGAAACGTTCGACGAAAGCCAGCGCGGCGCGGGTGGTTTCGGGCATTCCGGCAGCCATTGACCGGTGGTTTTCGGGCCGGGCGCGCTGCCCGGCCTGTTTGTGAAGCGTGTGTTTCAGGACAAAAAATGCGCGATGGCTTTCTGCTAGGTTTCCCACCCGGAATCAGTGTATTAGGCGAGCGCGGCCGGGGTAACGCTGTCTCATGGCACTTTCCCACCACGAACTCTCTGTCAAAAACGCCGTCATACCCTTCAGCTTGAGCCCGCCGATGCTAACCGTCGGCCTGTCCAGTCACTTTCCTGATAGAGCGCCCCGCCCATGAACACCCCAGCCGCAATCGCCCCGATCTTCCCTGACAGCATCTTCCGCGCCTACGACATCCGTGGCGTGGTACCGGAAACCCTCACCGCCGAAACCGCCTACTGGATCGGCCGCGCCATCGGCTCCCAAAGCCTGGCCCAGGGCGAACCGAATGTGTGCGTCGGCCGTGATGGCCGCTTGTCGGGTCCTGAGCTGGTCGCACAGTTGATCAAAGGCGTTGCCGACAGTGGCTGCCACGTCAGCGACGTGGGCCTGGTGCCGACCCCGGCGCTGTACTACGCCGCCAACGTGCTGGCCGGCAAATCCGGGGTAATGCTCACCGGCAGCCACAACCCGTCGAACTACAACGGCTTCAAGATCGTCATCGCCGGCGATACCCTCGCCAACGAGCAGATCCAGGCCCTGCACACCCGCCTCAAGACCAACGACCTGAGCAGCGGCCAGGGCAGCGTGACCAAGGTCGATATCCTCGAGCGCTACAACGACGAGATCGTCAAGGACGTGAAACTCGAACGTCGCCTGAAAGTGGTGGTCGATTGCGGCAACGGCGCGGCTGGCGTGATCGCCCCGCAACTGATCGAAGCCCTGAACTGCGAAGTCATCCCGCTGTTCTGCGACGTGGACGGCAACTTCCCCAACCACCACCCGGACCCGGGCAAGCTGGAAAACCTCGAAGACCTGATCGCCAAGGTCAAGGAAACCAACGCCGACCTGGGCCTGGCCTTCGATGGCGACGGCGACCGCGTGGGCGTGGTGACCAACACCGGCAGCGTGGTGTTCCCGGACCGCCTGCTGATGCTGTTCGCCAAGGATGTGGTGGCGCGCAACCCGGATGCCGAGATCATTTTTGACGTCAAGTGCACCCGTCGCCTGGTGCCGCTGATCAAGGAATATGGCGGTCGCCCGCTGATGTGGAAAACCGGTCATTCGTTGATCAAGAAAAAAATGAAACAAAGCGGCGCCCTGCTGGCCGGCGAAATGAGCGGCCACATCTTCTTCAAGGAACGCTGGTTCGGTTTTGACGACGGCATCTACAGCGCCGCGCGCCTGCTGGAAATCCTCAGCAAGGAGAAATCCACCGCCGAAGAGCTGTTTGCAACCTTCCCGAACGATATTTCTACGCCAGAAATCAATATCCATGTGACCGAAGAGAGCAAATTCAGCATCATTGATGCACTGCACGACGCTCAATGGGGCGACGGCGCCGAACTGACCACCATCGATGGTGTGCGGGTCGACTATCCCCACGGCTGGGGCCTGGTTCGCGCATCCAACACCACACCGGTGCTGGTACTGCGTTTCGAGGCCGACAACGAGGCCGAACTGCAGCGCATCAAGGATGTGTTCCACACCCAACTCAAACGTGTTGCACCTGATCTCCAACTACCGTTTTGATTTTTTCAAGCACTACCGGAGCCCTGAATGACCCTCGAACGCGAAGCCGCCGCCAACACCGCCAAGGTCCTGTCCGAAGCGTTGCCTTATATCCGACGCTACGTCGGCAAGACCCTGGTGATCAAATACGGCGGCAACGCGATGGAAAGCGAGGAGCTCAAGACCGGCTTCGCCCGCGACATCGTGCTGATGAAGGCCGTGGGCATCAACCCGGTGGTCGTACACGGTGGTGGCCCGCAAATCGGTGACCTGCTCAAGCGCCTGTCGATCGAAAGCCACTTCATCGATGGCATGCGCGTGACCGACGCGCAGACCATGGACGTGGTGGAAATGGTCCTGGGCGGCCAGGTCAACAAGGACATCGTCAACCTGATCAACCGTCATGGCGGCAGCGCCATCGGCCTGACAGGCAAGGACGCCGAGCTGATCCGGGCGAAGAAACTCACCGTCACCCGCCAGACACCGGAGATGACCCAGCCGGAAATCATCGACATCGGTCATGTGGGCGAAGTGGTCGGCATCAACACCGACCTGCTGAACCTGCTGGTCAAGAGCGACTTCATTCCGGTCATCGCCCCCATCGGCGTGGGCGCCAACGGTGAGTCGTACAACATCAACGCCGACTTGGTGGCGGGCAAGGTGGCCGAGGCACTGAAAGCTGAAAAGCTGATGCTGCTGACCAACATCGCCGGCCTGATGGACAAGTCGGGCAAAGTCCTGACCGGGCTGTCGACCCAGCAGGTCGATGACCTGATCGCCGACGGCACCATCTACGGCGGCATGCTGCCGAAAATTCGTTGCGCGCTAGAAGCGGTACAGGGCGGCGTCGGCAGCTCGCTGATCATCGACGGTCGGGTACCGAATGCGATCCTGCTGGAGATTTTCACCGACACCGGTGTGGGTACGTTAATCAGCAATCGCAAGCGTCCCTGATAGCTGAAGCACCAAAATCGCGATCTTTGACAGTTTCAAGTGGATTCGAAACATGAAGTCCACTTTGCGCTGACAGGGCTCGCGATTTTTTTGCGGGCAAGAAAATATCTGGGTTTTCGGGCAAGTGGATGCCGTACTGCGCGCCTTTCATTTATGGGAGTGAAGATCCACTGAAAAACCAAGGCCCTGTTTCCAGGGCCCTGGTTTTCAGACGCCGAACTGCGCCCGATAAGCCTCAACCGCCGGCAGGTGCTGCTTGAGCTGCGGATCGTCGGCCAAAAACTCCAGCACCTGGCTCAGTGAAACAATGCTGATCACCGGAATGCCAAAGTCACGCTCCACTTCCTGGATCGCCGACAGCTCACCGTTGCCGCGTTCCTGGCGGTTCAGAGCGATCAGCACGCCAGCGGCCTTGGCGCCTTCCTGGGAACCGATGATCTGCATCACTTCACGAATGGCCGTACCGGCAGTGATGACGTCGTCGATGATCAACACGTCGCCAGTCAGCGGCGCACCCACCAGGCTACCGCCTTCGCCATGGGCCTTGGCTTCCTTGCGGTTGAAGCACCAAGGCAAGTCGCGACCGTGGTGTTCGGCCAGGGCGACGGCAGTGGTGGCGGCCAGCGGGATGCCTTTGTAGGCCGGGCCGAACAGCACGTCGAACGGGATACCGCTCTCGACGATGGCTGCCGCATAGAAACGCCCCAGTTGCGCCAGGGCGGAACCGCTGTTGAACAGGCCGGCATTGAAGAAGTACGGGCTGGTGCGCCCGGACTTGAGGGTGAACTCACCGAAGCGCAAAACGCCGCGATCGATGGCAAAGCGAATGAAATCGCGCTGATACGCCTGCATGAAAAAAGCCTCAAATACCGCGGATTTAGCTAAATAGGTAGACGGCGTGTATCATACACGCACGTGATTTTTGGGGCCATTTATGCGGATCATCAGTGTGAACGTCAATGGTATTCAGGCTGCAGTGGAGCGAGGTTTGCTCAGTTGGCTGCAAGCACAGAATGCCGACGTCATCTGCCTGCAGGACACCCGCGCCTCCGCCTTTGAACTGGACGATGCAGCCTTCCAACTGGATGGTTACTTCCTTTATGCCTGCGATGCCGAAGTCCCCGCCCAGGGTGGCGTGGCTTTGTACTCGCGGCTGCAACCGAAGGCTGTCATCAACGGTCTCGGTTTCGAGACGGCGGACCGCTACGGGCGCTACCTGCAAGCCGATTTCGACAAGGTCAGCATCGCGACCTTACTGCTCCCTTCAGGGCAGAACGGCGATGAAGATTTGAATCAGAAATTCAAGTTGATGGACGACTTCGCCCGTTATCTGGATAAACAGCGACGCAAACGTCGCGAGTACATCTATTGTGGCTCGCTGTACGTGGCGCAACAGAAGCTGGATATCAAGAACTGGCGCGACAGCCAACAATCTCCTGGCTTCCTGGCGCCGGAACGGGCCTGGATGGACGAGATCATTGGCAACATGGGTTATGTCGACGCACTGCGTGAAGTCAGCCGTGAAGGCGACCAGTACAGTTGGTGGCCGGACAACGAACAGGCCGAGATGCTCAACCTCGGCTGGCGCTTCGACTACCAGTTGCTGACACCTGGGTTGCGCCGCTTCGTACGCAGCGCCCGCCTGCCGCGCCAGCCACGGTTCTCGCAGCATGCGCCGCTGATCGTGGATTACGACTGGACGCTGACCATCTAAGCGTATCGACGACATCCCCAGGTCGACCGACCAAAGAAAATGCCCGCATCGCAAGATACGGGCATTTTTTATGGCGCGCGCCACCGCTCGGAATATCAAGCCACGGCAAAAAACGGCAGAGCAAGGTACAGCTTGATGACGATGACGTTAATGATATCGATGAAGAACGCCCCCACCATTGGCACCACCAGAAACGCTATCTGTGAAGGCCCATAACGCTGCGTCACTGCCTGCATATTGGCAATGGCCGTCGGCGTGGCACCCAACCCAAAACCGCAATGCCCTGCCGCCAAGACGGCTGCATCGTAATGACTGCCCATGATTCTGAACGTCACAAAAATCGCAAATAGCGCCATGACCAATGTCTGAGCCGCCAGAATGATGAAGATCGGCAAGGCCAACGACGCCAAATCCCACAATTTGAGTGACATCAAGGCGATCGCCAGAAACAGTGACAGACTGACATTGCCGAGTACGGACACTTCTCGCTCAAATACTTGATACAAGCCAAGCGCCGAAAGCCCATTGCGCAGGACCACCCCCACGAACAAGACGCAAACAAACGTCGGCAACTCGAATGCGGTGTCGTGGAGCTGCCCGTTCAAGAGCGTACCAGCCAACAGGCTGACCGCGATCAGGGCGAGCGTTTCGATAAACGAAAACGGCGTAATCGAGCGCTCTTTGTTCGGCTGTTCGAAACCCTTGGGCACCCGGGGCTTTTCTGACTCAAGGCCAGCGGGTGACTGGACACGCTTGATGAGCAGGCGCGCAACCGGTCCTCCGATCAAGCCACCCAACACCAAGCCAAACGTCGCGGAAGCCATTGCAAGTTCGGAGGCGGAAGCCAGACCGAACTTCTCACCGAACACTGTCCCCCACGCCGCGCCCGTGCCGTGACCGCCCGCCAAGGTGATCGAGCCCGTCAGCAACCCCATCAACGGATCGAGCCCCAGCGCTTTTGCGAGCCCAATACCCATGGCATTCTGGACCACCAACAGGCCGACGACCGCCAGCAGGAAAATCCCAACGACGCGACCGCCTTTCTTCAGGCTGGCGAAGTCTGCGCTCAGGCCAATCGTGGCAAAAAATGCCAGCATTAACGGTGTTTGCAGTGAAGTATCAAATAGAACTTCAACTTCAAGCCCCCGTAAAACCAGGAGAACCAGGGCAACTACCAGCCCGCCCGCCACAGGCTCAGGGATATTGTAGGTGCGTAGAAAACCAACACGTGTAACAAGTCCGCGCCCCAGCAAAAGCACTAGAGAGGCCGCGACAAGTGTTCCATAGAAATCGAGCTGAAACATGAGTGTTTATTCTTTGAATATATATTCAGAGGCGAACTTTTTACCTGGACACGCCTCTTGAACAGGTTGATAGCCTCAACACTGATTATCTTTGATTTCAAGGACCTTCAATGGTCTGAATATATCGAAATATTTCTGAGGGAATATAACTTGGCGCAACTTTATCAATCGAGATGTCTTGTTGCCAAGCTTAGAGGCCACACTGAAAGCGTGCAGTTGTGACTAGAAGTGTATGAGCGATATATGCGCACGATAACGCTCTACGCAACGGAGCACCGCACATAAAGAGAAACAATTATGACTTCAAAAAAGACAATGCCCCGATAAGCCGGGGCATTGTTCCTGAATCGCAGCACTGATCGTTATTTGACCAACCGCCAAGTAAACGGATACCGATACGGCTGCCCTTCATTGGCCTTCACGCCACCGATGATGGTCAACACCAACGCGCCAATGGCCACCAGCCCGAACAAGAAGAAGCCGATCACCACGACCATCAGCAGCAGGCAGATCGCCGAGGCAATCGCCACGGTGATCTGGAAGTTCAGCGCTTCCTTGCCCTGGGCATCGATGAACGGGTCGGATTCACGTTTGAGCTGCCAGAGCACCAGCGGCCCGATCAGCGTGCCGAACGGGATCCAGATCCCCAACAAGGCGGACAGGTGACAAAACATTGCCCATTGACGCGCCTCTTTACTCGGCTGGGGCAGTAGGATTGGCTCATCACTCATGACGCTCTCCTTGTCTTGAATCGGGGATCGATCAGTCAGCCAAGGCGGCCTTTTGCAGTTCGAATATCTCGTTCATGCCTTTCTTCGCCAACTCCAGCATAGCGTTCAATTCTTCCGGCTGGAACGGCGCGCCCTCGGCAGTGCCCTGGACTTCGATGAAACCGCCGGCACTGGTCATGACCACGTTCAGGTCAGTCTCGGCGGCGGAGTCTTCCAGGTAATCCAGGTCCAGCACCGGCTCGCCCTGGTACATGCCCACGGATACAGCGGCGATCATTTGCTTGAGCGGGTCGCCGCCCTTGAGGCCGCCGCGCTTCTTGATCACTTTCAAAGCATCGACCAGGGCGACCATGGCCCCGGTAATGGACGCAGTACGCGTGCCGCCGTCGGCCTGGATCACGTCGCAATCGACATACAGCGTCACGTCGCCCAGCTTGGACATGTCCAGCGCAGCACGCAGCGAGCGGCCGATCAAGCGTTGGATTTCCAGGGTACGGCCGCCCTGCTTGCCACGGCTGGCCTCACGCTGGTTCCGCTCACCGGTGGCGCGCGGCAGCATGCCGTACTCGGCTGTCAGCCAGCCTTGACCCTGACCCTTGAGGAACCGTGGCACGCCGTTTTCGACACTGACGGTGCAGATGACCTTGGTATCACCGAATTCGACCAGTACAGATCCCTCGGCGTGTTTGGTGTAGTTGCGGGTAATGCGGATCGAGCGAAGCTGATCGGCAGCGCGACCACTTGGACGTTTCATAGGGAATACCTGTACAGAGGACGGAAAACTGCCGAGCATTATAGAGCCGTGAACCGTCATAGGGCAGTTAAACGTAGCGCAGTTCTAAAAAGCCGGCGCAAGCGAAGCCTCGCAAAGACCCGCCCGACGGGTTGCTGCGCTTTGTCGCAAGCGCGGTTGGGGGCATGCGCTTCACTGCGCTACAATCCTGCGCCTTTGCTGCCCTTGGGCTTTTAATTTACAGATTCCAGGCCCACGACCACCGTCGTGCCGGCCTGCATTGCGAGGAACCTCCATGGTGCACAGCATGACCGCCTTCGCCCGCGTCGAAAAAGCCGGGGCCCAAGGCACGCTGAGCTGGGAACTGCGCTCGGTCAACAGCCGCTACCTGGAGCCGCACCTGCGCCTGCCCGAGTCTTTCCGCGAGCTGGAAGGGGGCGTGCGCGAAGCACTGCGCCAGGGCCTGTCCCGGGGCAAGCTGGAATGCACCCTGCGTTTCACCGAAGAAAGCACCGGCAAAACCTTGCAAGTGGACCGCGAGCGCGCCGCGCAATTGGTCGCCGCAGCCGAAACCGTTGCCAGCCTGATCAAGAACCCCGCGGCCCTGAATCCACTGGAGGTCCTGGCCTGGCCCGGCGTGCTGGTGGGCGACGCGAGCGACCCACAGGCGCTGAACGCCGAGGCGCTGGCGTTGTTCAACCAAGGCTTGAAGGAACTCAAGGCCGGCCGCGAGCGCGAAGGCGCGGAGTTGGCCCGACTGATCAACGAGCGCCTGACCTCCATTGAAGAAGACGTCAGCACCCTGCGTGAACTGGTCCCGCAGATGCTCGCCACCCAGCGCCAGAGAGTCCTCGACCGTTTCACCGATATGAAGGTCGAGCTGGACCCGCAACGCCTGGAGCAGGAAATGGTCATGCTCGCGCAAAAGAGCGACGTGGCCGAAGAACTGGATCGCCTGAGCACCCACATCATTGAAGTTCGCCGGGTGCTCAATTCCGGTGGTGCGGCCGGTCGCCGCCTGGACTTCCTGATGCAGGAACTCAACCGCGAAGCCAACACACTGGGCTCCAAGGCCTTCGACCCGCGCAGCACCCAGGCGGCGGTCAACCTCAAGGTGTTGATCGAGCAAATGCGCGAACAAGTGCAGAACATTGAGTAAGGCTAACCCGACATGACCCACAGCACCGGCACTCTCTACATCATTTCCGCGCCCTCGGGCGCCGGCAAGACCAGCTTGGTCAAGGCCCTGATCGACGCCGAGCCGCAGATCCGCGTCTCGGTCTCGCACACCACCCGCGCCATGCGCCCGGGCGAAGTGAACGGCGTGAACTATCACTTCGTCGACCGCGAAGAGTTCGTGAAGATGGCTGAGCACGGCGACTTCCTGGAGCGCGCCGAAGTTTTCGGCAACCTCTACGGCACTTCGCAAAGTTATCTGCAGCAGACCCTCGATGAAGGCCACGACCTGATCCTGGAAATCGACTGGCAAGGTGCCGAGCAAGTGCGCAAGCTGATGCCCCAGGCCCGTTCGATCTTTATCCTGCCGCCGAGCCAGCAGGCCCTGCGCCAGCGCCTGACCAACCGTGGCCAGGACAGTGACGAAATCATCGAGGGCCGGATGCGCGAAGCGGTCAGCGAGATGAGCCACTACGTCGACTATGACTACCTGATCATCAACGACGATTTCGCCCACGCGCTGGACGACCTGAAGGCGATTTTCCGCGCCAGCCAGCTGCAGCAAAAACGCCAGCAGCAACGTTTCGGCAAATTATTGGCCGAATTGTTGGGCTGAACAGCTCTTCCCAAAACCGCTGTGACGGCTTTACATTGGTAGTCGCAGCGCGCCGAGGGGTTTGGTTAAAAAATCAGCGCTTCCCTAAACGCTGGTGTTTTTTTAAACTGTCGAGTCCGCTCGCCCAACCGGGCAGCGCGCATATTGCATTCGCTCCGAGGAATACCATGGCCCGCGTAACCGTTGAAGACTGCCTAGAACACGTGGAAAACCGCTTTGAGCTGGTCATGCTCTCTACCAAGCGTGCCCGTCAACTGGCCACCGGAGGCAAAGAGCCGTTGGTCCAGTGGGAAAACGACAAGCCTACCGTAGTAGCGCTGCGTGAAATCGCCGAAGGCCTGATGAGCTACGAGTTCATCGCCAACGCTGAAATCGTCGAAGACGAACCGCTGTTCGCAGCGTTCGAGGACGAGTCCAACGAGGCGGTCTAAGCCTATGCCTGGTCGACGTAGCACGGCGCGGGGTCACAGCAAACGGCAGGAGTCATCATCATGCCGAGCATAGACGCCCTCGCCGATCGCTTATCGGCCTACCTCGGCACGGACCAGGTCAACCTGGTCCGCCGAGCCTATTTCTACGCTGAACAAGCCCACGACGGCCAACGCCGGCGCAGCGGCGAGGCGTACGTCACGCATCCACTTGCGGTGGCGAATATTCTTGCCGACATGCACATGGACCATCAGAGCCTGATGGCGGCGATGCTGCATGACGTGATCGAAGACACCGGCATTGCCAAGGAAGCGCTGCAAGCGCAGTTCGGCGAAACCGTGGCCGAACTGGTCGACGGGGTCAGCAAACTGACCCAGATGAACTTCGAGACCAAGGCCGAGGCCCAGGCCGAAAACTTCCAGAAAATGGCCATGGCCATGGCCCGCGACATTCGCGTGATCCTGGTCAAGCTCGCCGACCGCCTGCACAACATGCGCACCCTTGAAGTGCTGTCCGGCGAAAAACGCCGGCGCATCGCCAAGGAAACCCTGGAAATCTACGCGCCCATCGCCAATCGCCTGGGCATGCACGCGATCCGCATCGAGTTCGAAGACCTCGGCTTCAAGGCCATGCACCCGATGCGTTCAGCGCGGATCAACCAGGCCGTCAAGCGCGCCCGGGGCAACCGCAAGGAAATCGTCAACAAGATCGAAGAGTCCCTGAGCCACTGCCTGGTCATCGACGGCATCGAAGGCGAAGTCAGCGGGCGGCAGAAACACCTCTACGGCATCTACAAGAAAATGCGCGGCAAGCGTCGCGCCTTCAACGAAATCATGGACGTCTACGCGTTCCGGATCATCGTCGACAAGGTCGATACCTGCTACCGCGTGCTGGGCGCTGTACATAATTTGTACAAACCGTTGCCAGGGCGCTTCAAGGATTACATCGCGATCCCCAAGGCCAACGGCTATCAGTCGCTGCACACCACGCTGTTCGGCATGCACGGCGTACCGATCGAGATCCAGATCCGCACCCGCGAAATGGAAGAGATGGCCAACAACGGCATCGCCGCCCACTGGCTGTACAAATCCAGCGGTGACGAACAGCCCAAGAGCACCCACGCCCGCGCCCGACAATGGGTCAAGGGTGTGCTGGAAATGCAGCAGCGTGCCGGCAACTCCCTGGAATTCATCGAGAGCGTCAAGATCGACCTGTTCCCGGACGAGGTTTACGTCTTCACGCCCAAGGGCCGGATCATGGAGCTGCCCAAGGGCTCCACGGCCGTGGACTTTGCCTATGCGGTGCACACCGATGTCGGCAACAGTTGCATCGCGTGCCGGATCAACCGCCGCCTGGCACCGTTGTCCGAACCACTGCAAAGCGGTTCCACGGTGGAAATCGTCAGCGCCCCGGGCGCACGCCCCAACCCGGCATGGCTCAATTTCGTGGTCACCGGCAAGGCCCGCACCCATATCCGTCACGCCCTGAAGCTGCAACGCCGCTCCGAATCCATCAGCCTCGGCGAACGCTTGCTGAACAAGGTGCTGAACGGTTTCGACAGCTCACTGGACAAGATCCCGGCCGAGCGCGTGCAGTTGATGCTCAACGAATACCGTCTCGAATTGATCGAAGACCTGCTCGAAGACATCGGCCTGGGCAATCGCATGGCCTACGTCGTCGCCCGCCGCCTGCTCGGCGAAGGCGAACAGCTGCCAAGTCCCGAAGGCCCACTGGCGATTCGCGGCACCGAAGGCCTGGTGCTCAGCTATGCCAAGTGCTGTACGCCGATCCCGGGCGACCCGATTGTCGGCCATCTGTCCGCCGGCAAAGGGATGGTGGTGCACCTGGACAACTGCCGCAACATCAGCGAGATCCGGCATAACCCGGAAAAATGCATCCAGCTCTCATGGGCCAAGGATGTCACCGGCGAATTCAACGTCGAGCTGCGGGTCGAACTGGAACACCAGCGCGGCCTGATCGCCCTGCTGGCCAGCAGCGTCAATGCCGCCGACGGCAATATCGAAAAAATCAGCATGGACGAACGCGATGGCCGCATCAGCGTCGTTCAATTGGTGGTCAGCGTGCACGACCGTGTGCACCTGGCCCGCGTGATCAAGAAACTGCGCGCCCTGACCGGCGTTATCCGCATCACCCGGATGCGCGCATAGCGCCTCAAATAGCCACCTCATTATCAGGAGTCTTCAATGACTAAGACTGTTATCACCAGCGACAAGGCCCCGGCCGCCATCGGTACTTATTCCCAAGCGATCAAGGCCGGCAATACCGTGTACATGTCGGGCCAGATTCCACTGGACCCCAAGACCATGGAGCTAGTGGAAGGCTTCGAAGCCCAGACCGTGCAGGTGTTCGAAAACCTCAAGGCCGTGGCCGAGGCCGCCGGTGGTTCGTTCAAGGACATCGTCAAGCTGAACATCTTCCTCACCGACCTGAGCCACTTCGCCAAGGTCAACGAGATCATGGGCAAGTACTTCGACCAGCCTTACCCAGCCCGCGCCGCCATTGGCGTGGCAGCCCTGCCAAAGGGCTCGCAGGTTGAGATGGATGCCATCCTGGTCATCGAGTAATAAGGTCGGCGCAGCCTCCCCCGCTGCGCCGTTTTCGTCTTGAAAGGATTCCACCATGCGCAAAGCGCTTGCTCTCTCGCTGGCAGCCCTGCTTCTGGGCGGCTGCGCCAGCGACCCTGCCGACCGTGACATCAGCGGCACCTGGATCAACCAGGCGGCCATCGACGCTGCCGCCAGGGGCGGCCCGCTTCGCGAAGCGCTGCAGGGCTATGGCCCGAACCTGGAATGGGACGTCAACACCCGGGCCGGTCAGGCGCGCTACACCAACGGCTATGAAAACGTCGAAGGCAAATTGCTGGGCGAAGAAGACGGTGCGTGGAAAGTCGATTTTTACGGCAGCTCCGCCAGTGAACTGCAGCGCGACGGCGACCAGTTGAGCCAGGCCGCCACCGAGAACGAACCACAGCAGGTGTTCGACCGCGCGCAAGTCCAAGTCCCGGAAGGCGCGCCCATCGGCGCCAGTTTCGAGCGCGCGCTGTATGCCGCCTACCTTGGCGGCACCTGGAACATCGCCAGCGGCCCCGGCCAGGGCGCCACCGTGCAATTCCAGCCCGACGGCCAGATCAGCGGCCTGCCCGGCGTCGATCGGTACGCCTTGTGCCTGGCGGGCAGTTGCGCGTCCATGAGTGACGGCTACGACAACATCTGGCTGCAACAGAACGGGCTGGGCAACACCTGGATCTTTGCCCGAGACGGTAAGAGGCTGGAAATTTTCCAGACGATCAACGCGTCGCTGGCCGATGAAATACCTTCGCTCACGCCGGGTGATCGGAAGTGGGTGCTAGAAAAGCAGTAACGCGGATCCCCGTGGGAGGGAGCCTGTGGGAGCAAAGCTTGCTCCCACAGTTTGTTTTGGGGTGTCAGGCGAATCAGCAGCGCCCTTCCAGGATCGCCGCATAGCCCTCGCGAAAACTAGGATACCGCGGCGTCCAGCCCAAGGCCTTCGCCCGGGCATTGCTGCAGCGCTTGCTGCCGGCACGGCGCACGCTGGCATCTTCGGCCCACTCGGTAACGCCCATGTACTCCCGCAACCAGCCCACCACTTCGGCCAGCGGCGCAGGCGCGTCGTCGACGCCAATGTAGCAATCGTCCAGCACCTGCCCCTGACGATCAGCTTCCAGCAGGAACGCCAGCAAGCCGGCCGCATCGTCGGCGTGAATGCGATTGGCGTACAGCGGCGGGTCTATCACCACGCGATAACCTTGGCGCACCTGGCTCAGCAGCCACTCCCGACCCGGCCCATAGATGCCGGTCAGGCGCACGCGACTGGCCGCAATGCCACTGTCCAAGGCCACTTGTTCGGCTTCAAGCATCAGCCGACCGGAATAGCCGCCGGCCACGGCTGGCGAGGTTTCATCCACCCATTCGCCCTGCTGCTGCCCATAAACACTGCTGCTGGACACAAAAAGCAGGCGCTTGGGTCGCTGGCCATGCTGCTTCAACCAGCTCAACACATGCTGCAACCCTTCGACATAAGCCGTGCGATAGCCCGCCTCGTCATGGTCGGTAGCGGCAGCGCTGTACACCAGGTAATCCAGCGACCCGGTGGGCCAGTCGGCCGGGCATTGCTCACTGAACAAATCCCCCGCGACCCCAATGACGCCCGCCGGCAGGTTCGAAACCGTGCGCCGCAGGCCATAGACTTGCCAATGCTCGGCCACTAACTGGCTGGCCAGGCGGCCACCAATATCACCGCAGCCGGCGATCAAAACAGAAGGCGCGGACATCAAGAACTCCTCTGGCAAAGCCGCAGACTAGCCTTCGTGGGGGACGAGCGGCTAGCCATGTGAGAAAAAAGTTACTGTATTACTTTTGTTAACAAGAATTAATTGCAATAATGCCCGCCACTTTTGTTCTCGGCCCACGAGGCCCGGAAGAACATCAACCTTCTTTTTTCTCTCAGGTCCGGCCAGCATGAAACGCTCTCTATCCCCCGCTTCGCCAACCAATCGACCTCGTGCCTGGAGCACGGTAGCCGCCCTGCTGTTCAGCCTGCTGCTGGCACCTGCCGCCGCATTCGCTGATGCACAGACGCCCGCCACGCCCCCGGCCACCGCACCGGCTGCTGCCCAGGCACCGGCCGACCCGGCCGTTCCCGTTGCAACGCCCATCGCCACCGACCCGGCCCAAGCCATCGAGGCCGACGCACCAGAAGTGCTCGAAGCCGACAACTCCCTGGGCATGGCCCACGACCTGTCGCCATGGGGCATGTACAAGAACGCCGACATCATCGTGAAAATCGTGATGATCGGCCTAGCCATCGCCTCGATCATCACCTGGACCATCTGGATTGCCAAAGGCTTCGAGCTGCTGGGCGCCAAGCGTCGCTTGCGCGGTGAAATCGCCGCCCTGAAAAAAGCCACCACCCTCAAAGAAGCCAGCGCCAGCGCCGCGAAGGCAGGCACCCTCGCCAACCTGCTGGTGCATGACGCACTCGAAGAGATGCGCCTGTCGGCCAACAGCCGCGAGAAAGAAGGCATCAAGGAGCGCGTGAGCTTCCGCCTCGAGCGCCTGGTCGCCGCCTGCGGTCGCAGCATGAGCAGCGGCACCGGCGTGCTCGCCACCATCGGTTCGACCGCACCGTTCGTCGGCCTGTTCGGCACCGTGTGGGGCATCATGAACAGCTTCATCGGCATCGCCAAGACTCAGACAACCAACCTCGCCGTCGTCGCACCTGGCATCGCCGAAGCCCTGCTGGCAACGGCCTTGGGCCTGGTCGCAGCAATCCCGGCCGTCGTGATCTACAACGTCTTCGCCCGCTCCATTGCCGGCTACAAGGCCCAGGTCTCCGACGCTTCGGCCGAAGTCCTGCTGCTGGTCAGCCGCGACCTCGACCACCTGCCGCCCGAGCGTGGCTCGCAACCGCACATGGTGAAAGTGGGGTAATCGGCCATGGGCCTGCATTTGAAAGAAGGCGCAGACGACGATCTGGCCGAGAACCACGAAATCAACGTCACGCCGTTCATCGACGTGATGCTGGTGCTGTTGATCATCTTCATGGTGGCCGCCCCGCTCGCCACCGTGGACATCAAGGTTGACCTGCCGGCGTCAACGGCCAAGCCCTCGCCACGGCCGGAGAAACCGGTGTTCCTCAGCGTCAAGGCCGACCAGCGCCTGTTCCTGGGCGAAGACGAGGTCAAGGCCGAGAACCTCGGCGTGACCCTCGACGCCAAGACCCAGGGCAAGAAAGACACGACGATCTTCTTCCAGGCCGACAAAGGCGTGGACTACGGCGACCTGATGAGCGTGATGGACGCGCTGCGGGGCGCCGGCTACCTGAAGGTCGGCCTGGTCGGACTCGAGACGGCGCGGCAGAAATGATCACGACGCGCCAAAAGCTGACGCGTTACAGCGGTAGCCTGGTGGTGGTGCTGGGCGTGCATGCGCTCGCCATCGCCCTGGCGCTGAACTGGACATCGCGCCCGCCCATCGAATTGCCTCCCCAGGCAATGATGGTCGAGCTGGCGCCGGTACCAGCCCCGCCGCCACCGGCACCGCCAAAAGTCGTCACACCGCCGCAACCTCCCGAGCCGGTCGAAGAATTGCCGCTGCCCAAGCTTGCCGAAGCGCCGAAGCCGGAGATCTCCGTGCCAAAGCCAAAGCCAAAGCCAAAGCCTCAACCGCCCAAGCCCAAACCGGTGGAGAAAAAGCCCGAGCCACCGAAGGAAAAACCGTCGGAGCAGAAGCCCAGCGACACCCCGCCAACCCAGTCAGTGGCCGAGAAGTCCGCGCAACCGGCTCCTGGCC
Organism: Pseudomonas sp. RL_105y_Pfl2_101; assembly: GCF_963970585.1. Lineage (NCBI taxonomy): Bacteria > Pseudomonadati > Pseudomonadota > Gammaproteobacteria > Pseudomonadales > Pseudomonadaceae > Pseudomonas > Pseudomonas sp. RL_105y_Pfl2_101. The sequence continues at coordinate 59,518 of NZ_CAXAPG010000005.1, read as the reverse complement.
CGTCGCCTGCGCAATCGGCTGCCAAAGCCAATTGGCAGGGCACGCTGCTGGCGCACCTGGGCAAGTACAAGAAATACCCGCGCAGGGCCCAGCAGATGAACAAGGAAGGCACCAACCGCCTGCGTTTCGTGGTGGATGCCGAAGGCAACGTGCTGTCATTCGAACTGGTGGGCCGCTCCGGCACGGAGTCGCTGGACAAGGCCACCCTGGAAATGATCCGCCGCGCCCAACCGCTGCCCAAGCCGCCGGCGGAGCTGCTGACCAACGGCACCATCGAACTGACGGCACCGTTCGTGTACTCCATCGACAAGCGCCGGCGTTGATCCAGACCTGGCACCTCGATGGCATGGTGAATCTTGCTCCCGCTGGGCCTGTAGGAGCTGCCGAGCGGAGCGAGGCTGCGATCTTTCCCCTGGCGCTTGAGTCTCAAGCGTCAGGGGAAAGATCAAAAGATCGCAGCCTTCGGCAGCTCCTACACAAGCCCAGCGGGAGCAAGCTCCCTCGCCACAATGAGTACAACCGGCAGAAAGGCATCGAAAGATGCCTTTTTCATATCCGGCAACGACCCGACAGACATTGGACAGTGTCACACCGCCCCCCCAGTCTGATAACGTGCGTCTATCGATTGCAGCCGGTATGCTTGGCTCGCAACTTCACGGACGCTCGCCATGACCCTCACAGAATTACGCTACATCGTGACCCTCGCCCAAGAGCAGCATTTCGGCCATGCGGCCGAGCGCTGCCACGTCAGCCAGCCGACGCTGTCGGTGGGCGTGAAAAAGCTTGAAGACGAACTCGGTGTGCTGATTTTCGAGCGCAGTAAAAGCGCCGTGCGTCTGACCCCCGTGGGCGAAGGCATCGTGGCCCAGGCACAAAAGGTCCTGGAACAGGCCCAGGGCATTCGCGAACTGGCCCAGGCCGGCAAGAACCAACTGACCGCCCCGCTGAAAGTCGGCGCGATCTACACCGTCGGCCCGTACCTGTTCCCGCACCTGATTCCGCAACTGCACCGGGTCGCCCCGCAGATGCCGTTGTACATCGAAGAAAACTTCACCCATGTGCTGCGCGACAAGCTGCGCAACGGCGAGCTGGACGCGATCATCATCGCCCTGCCGTTCAACGAAGCCGACGTCCTGACCCTGCCGCTCTACGACGAACCGTTCTACGTCCTGATGCCGGCCCAGCACCCCTGGACCCAGAAAAAAACCATCGACACCGCCCTGCTCAACGACAAGAGCCTGCTGTTGCTTGGCGAAGGCCACTGCTTCCGTGACCAGGTGCTCGAAGCCTGCCCGACCCTGACCAAGGGCAGCGAAGGCGCCAAGCACACCACGGTGGAGTCCAGCTCCCTGGAAACCATCCGCCATATGGTCGCGTCGGGCCTGGGTATTTCGATCCTGCCGCTGTCGGCGGTGGACAGCCATCATTACTCCCCAGGCGTGATCGAAGTCCGCCCACTGACGCCACCCGTGCCGTTCCGCACCGTCGCCATCGCCTGGCGCGCCAGTTTCCCGCGGCCCAAGGCCATCGAGATCCTCGCCGACTCGATCCGCCTGTGCTCCGTGGCCAAGCCGCCCGCTGGCAAGTAAGCCGCAGTCATGACTGAGCTGTCGAAAGTGCCGGTCACGGCACTCAAGGGTGTCGGTGAAGCCATGGCCGAGAAACTGGCCAAGGTCGGCCTGGAAAACCTCCAGGACGTGCTGTTTCACTTGCCGCTGCGTTACCAGGACCGCACCCGCGTGGTGCCCATCGGCCATTTGCGCCCGGGGCAGGATGCGGTGATCGAAGGCACCGTCAGCGGCGCCGACGTGGTCATGGGCCGTCGTCGCAGCCTGGTGGTTCGCCTGCAGGACGGCACCGGCGGGCTCAGTCTGCGCTTCTACCATTTCAGCAATGCGCAAAAGGAAGGCCTCAAGCGCGGCACCCGTGTGCGCTGCTACGGCGAGGCGCGGCCCGGGGCTTCGGGGCTGGAGATCTATCACCCGGAATACCGCAGCATCACCGGTGACGAACCGCCGCCAGTGGATGAAACCCTGACCCCAGTCTATCCGCTCACCGAAGGCCTGACCCAACAACGCCTGCGCCAGCTCTGCCAGCAAACCCTGACCCTGCTCGGCCCCAGCAGCCTGCCCGACTGGCTGCCCACGGAACTGGCCCGGGATTACCAACTGGCACCGCTGGCCGATGCGATCCGCTACCTGCACCATCCGCCCGCCGACGCCGATGTCGACGAACTCGCCCTCGGCCATCACTGGGCGCAACATCGTCTGGCGTTCGAAGAACTGCTGACCCATCAACTGTCCCAGCAACGCCTGCGCGAAAGCCTGCGCTCCCTGCGCGCCCCGGCCATGCCCAAGGCCAAGGATCTGCCGGCCCGCTACCTGGCCAACCTTGGTTTCGCCCCCACGGGTGCCCAACAACGGGTCGGCAACGAAATCGCCTACGACCTGAGCCAGCCCGAGCCGATGCTGCGACTGATCCAGGGCGATGTCGGCGCCGGCAAGACCGTGGTCGCCGCCCTCGCGGCGCTGCAGGCATTGGAGGCCGGATATCAGGTGGCGCTGATGGCGCCCACCGAGATCCTGGCCGAACAACATTTCATCACCTTCCAGCGCTGGCTCGAACCGCTGGGCATCGAAGTCGCCTGGCTGGCCGGCAAGCTCAAAGGCAAGAACCGCGTCGCCGCCCTGGCACAGATCGCCGAAGGCGCACCCATGGTGGTCGGCACCCATGCGCTGTTCCAGGACGAAGTGCAGTTCAAGAACCTGGCTTTGGTGATCATCGACGAACAGCACCGCTTCGGCGTGCAACAGCGCCTGGCCCTTCGGCAAAAAGGCGTGGGTGGGCGGATGTGCCCTCATCAGTTGATCATGACCGCCACGCCAATCCCGCGGACCCTGGCGATGAGCGCCTACGCCGACCTCGACACCTCGATCCTCGACGAACTGCCGCCCGGCCGCACACCGGTCAACACCGTGCTGGTCACCGACACCCGACGAGTGGAAGTGATCGAACGCGTGCGCAGCGCCTGTGCCGAAGGGCGACAGGCCTATTGGGTGTGCACATTGATCGAAGAGTCTGAAGAGCTGACCTGCCAGGCGGCCGAAACTACCTTTGAGGACCTCACTGCGGCCCTCGGCGAGTTGAAGGTCGGGCTGATCCACGGGCGCATGAAGCCCGCCGAGAAAGCCGCCGTCATGGCTGAATTCAAGGCCGGCGCCCTGCAACTGCTGGTCGCGACCACGGTGATCGAGGTTGGGGTCGATGTGCCCAATGCCAGCCTGATGATCATCGAGAACCCCGAGCGCCTGGGCCTGGCGCAGCTGCACCAGTTGCGCGGCCGGGTGGGCCGGGGCAGCGCCGCCAGCCATTGCGTCTTGCTGTATCACCCACCGCTGTCCCAGATCGGGCGCCAGCGGCTGGGAATCATGCGTGAAACCAACGACGGCTTCGTCATCGCCGAAAAAGACCTCCAATTGCGCGGCCCCGGTGAAATGCTCGGCACGCGCCAGACCGGCCTGCTTCAATTCAAGGTAGCCGACCTGATGCGCGACGCCGACCTGCTCCCCGCCGTACGCGATGCCGCCCAGGCCCTGCTGGAACGCTGGCCAGACCACGTCAGCCCGCTGCTGGATCGCTGGCTGCGTCACGGGCAGCAATACGGCCAAGTGTGAGCACGCGCTCAGTTTTCCGGACGCGCGTACCGGACAAGCTGGTTATACTGATCAACTTGTAGAAAAACGGATACAGACCATGACAGAAGCTGCCCTCGTCCCCGAAGCCCCGCACGCTCCGTCTGTTATTCGGCTGTTGCTCGATAAATTGGGCATCGGCTTTGACGAAGTGCTTGAACGCCCCGGCCTGAACCCAGCCCGCAAAGTACAGGCGGTGTTGCTGCACGATGCCGTTGGCGCACTGATGGTGCTGTTTCCGCAAAGCCAACTGCTGGACCTCAACCGCCTGGCCGAACTCACTGGTCGCAAACTCACGGCAGTGCCGACCGAACGCCTGGAGCGCATGCTCGGTAAACACAGCCTGAGCCTGCTGCCCGGCCTGCCGGCGCTGACCAGTTCGCCGTGCCTGTACGAAGAAAGCCTGCTGCGCGAACCGAAGTTGCTGATCAACTCCGGCGAGCCGGGGCTGCTGCTGGAAGTCACCAGCGAAGCGTTCAAGACCATGCTCACCAAGGCCAGCGCCGCGACGTTCGGCGAACCCGTGAGTAACATCACCCCCAATCTGGACCGCCCGGACGACGACCGCAAGGAAATCACCCAGGCCGTACAGGCGTTCACCGCCCGGCGTATCCAGCAACGGCTGGAAGAGACCATCGAGATCCCGCCGCTGGCCGAAACCGCGCAAAAAATCATCAAGCTGCGGGTCGACCCGGACGCCACCATCGATGACATCACCGGCGTGGTGGAAACCGACCCGGCCCTGGCCGCGCAAGTGGTGAGCTGGGCCGCCTCGCCCTACTACGCCTCACCGGGCAAGATTCGCTCGGTGGAAGACGCAATCGTCCGCGTGCTGGGCTTCGACCTGGTGATCAACCTGGCGCTGGGCCTGGCCCTGGGCAAGACCCTCAGCCTGCCCAAGGACCATCCGCAACACACCACGCCGTACTGGCACCAGTCGATCTACACCGCCGCCGTCATCGAAGGCCTGACCCGCGCCATGCCCCGCGCCCAGCGCCCCGAAGGCGGCCTGACCTACCTCTCCGGCCTGCTGCACAACTTCGGCTATCTGCTGCTGGCCCACGTGTTTCCGCCGCACTTCTCGTTGATCTGCCGGCACCTGGAGGTCAACCCACACCTATGCCACAGCTACGTGGAGCAGCACCTGCTGGGTATCAGTCGCGAGCAGATCGGCGCCTGGCTGATGCGCTACTGGGACATGCCCGACGAACTGGCCACCGCCCTGCGCTTCCAGCACGACCCGTACTACGACGGCGAGTACGCCGAGTATCCAAACCTGGTGTGCCTGGCCGTGCGCCTGCTGCGCTCACGAGGGATCGGCTCCGGGCCGGACGAGGAAATTCCCGATGCATTGCTCGAGCGCGTAGGCCTGTCTCGGGACAAGGTCAATGATGTAGTCAGCAAAGTGCTCGAGGCTGAAGTGCTGCTGCGCGAACTGGCTTCGCAGTTCAACCACTGATTGCAGTGCCGCAGATGAGCTTCTGTGGCGAGGGGATTTAGCTGTGGGGGCAAAGCTTGCTCCCACACGACCTTGCTCCTACATAGAATCTGCGCGGCTCAAACATTCCTGGCCTTCTTCGGCTTCAAGTACTTGGTCAGCCCTTGGAACCAGATCACCAGCGCCGGGTTACCCTTGATCTGGATCGACTTGTCCTGGATCCCCGTCATGAACGCCAGTTGTTTGTTCTTGGCCTGCATCGTGGCGAAGCCATAGGCGGCGTCCTTGAAGGCGATGGCGAACGCAGGCGCCGGGTAAGTACCGGCCTGGCTGGTGATGCGCTGGTTTTTCACGGTGAAATGCCGGGCGACTTTACCGTCCAGGGTTTGCAGCTGGAACACCAGCTCCTTGTCGCCCAACTGCTGCTGGAACGCCGGATTGGTCCGGCTGGCCTTGCCCATCAACAGTCCTAGCATCCACAGCAGAAAACGAAATTTCATGGGCACAGCCTCGTGAGAAAAGATCGATGGCTGGCAGTTTAGCGATTCTTCGGCGCAACGCCATCATCTGATCGCTTTAGCGGAAGATAAGCTGATTTTCGCGAAAGATGACTGCCAAGTCACGAAAACAAAATCAAAAGATCGCAGCCTTCGGCAGCGCCTACATCGATTTCTGTAGGAGCTGCCGAAGGCTGCGCTCTTTTGATCTTTTTGCTCTCCTGCTCCTCGGACATTTCCTTCAAAACGCCGGGCAGTTCATGAACAAGGCAGCGCTTTAGAGCGCCGCTAAAGCAACTCCGAACCCACCGCAAAACGAACGAAAATCCGCCAACACAACTGCTCAGTAGCCAACTTACTTGGGTGCCGACTTGAAAACAAAACTGACCCGCAACGTAGGGCAGATCCTACTGGGGGAGCTGGCGCGGTGAAGAATACATCCAGGAAATATGACGATACGCCCTGGCAGAGGAGCCACGGACCTTATAATTTCCCCTCCCTCGCCGTAAAACAATAGCTCGGCCCCCCAATCCTGCTGCCAGTCGTCATGGGCAAAATAGATTGAAGAAACATTGTCCTCTCGACTACTGTCCGTGTGCGAATACCCCTCCGTGCCATAGGTATGTCCGTTGGCGTATGCCCTGAGCAACTTTTGCGGTGACCCAATTGTCGCCTCGATCTCTAACCACAGGGCACTAACCGACTGCAAACCTTGCCTGTCGGATAAAATAGCCGCACTGTCCGTCTCGCTACTGGTATCACCACCGGCAAAGTGTGAATGCCAGAAAAAATAATTATCGTTTTGAACATTAGAACGCCAACCGTATTGCCAGATCGGCTTTTTGGCCAATGAGCTCAACTGAGCGCCGAACGTTGTCGATATACCCCATCTCATACGTCTATCGGTGTCAGCTGAAGGGTGAGACGTAAACAAAAATAGTCGGCCGGAAGGCGTTAGGCACAGCGCCCGCCTTGAGAGCGGACGCTGATGTAACGGAGAGCAAGGACCGACGACCCTTGCTTCAGATGGTTACAGGACGATATTGACCAGACGCCCCGGCACAATCACGATTTTTTTCGGGGTACCGTCTATAAAGCGCGCTACTGCTTCGTCTCTAAGGGCGCAAGCCTCTATTTCTGCGCGGTCGGCCGTCGCAGACACTACGATTTCCCCGCGCAACCTACCGTTAACCTGCACGACCAGTTTCAGCTCCGAGCGAGTCAGTACGTCAGGCGATGGCGCTGGCCATTGAGATTCGAGAATATCTCTGTCGAACCCCAACTCGGCCCAGAGGACATGCGCGATGTGCGGCGTGATGGGGTAGATGACTTTCAGCAGGATTTCGATTCCCTCTCGAATAACGCTACCAGGGGCGTCCTTCACGCCCTCAAGCAGATTGAGGATTTTCATCGCACCGGAAACGATCGTGTTGTAGCGCAGCTTTTCATAGTCCCTGTTGATACTCTCCAGCACGCTATGAATCTCGAATTGAAGTGTCGAGCGTTCGTTCAGGACGTTTCGCCGCGCTGCGGACGCGATGATGGTGTCTTGGTATTTGAAGGCGAAACTCCATAACCGTCGCAGATAGCGATAGGCACCCTCGACGCCGCTGTCGCTCCAGACAATGCTTTGTGTGGGTGGCCCTGCGAAAATAGTAAACAGACGCGCCGTGTCGGCACCGAATCTCTCGATGATTTCCCGTGGCTCGACGACGTTATTTTTAGATTTGGACATTTTTTCGATGCCGCCCATGATCACGGGCAAACCATCTTCCTTGGCAACCGCCTCGATTGCCTGCCCACCATCGCCGAACCTGACGTCGACTTCCGCCGGATAGAACCAACGCTTGGTGCCGTCCTGGGCTTCTCTGTAGAAGCATTCGCGCAGCAACATGCCCTGAGTGAATAGATTCTTGAAGGGTTCATCGATATCGATCAGGCCTTCGTCACGCATCGCCTTGGTCCAAAACCGTGCGTACAGTAAATGCAGGACAGCATGTTCGACGCCGCCGATGTAGTGATCCATCGGCATCCAGTATTTCGCCGGGCCAGCGATCATCGCGCTCTGATTACCTGGCTCACAGTAGCGCATGAAATACCAGCTGGAATCGACAAAGGTATCCATCGTGTCGGTTTCACGCCGTGCGGGGCCACCACAAGCTGGACAATCGACATGCAAGAAATCAGGTTGTTGCAGCAAAGGATTGCCAGAACCGTCGGGTCTGCAGTCCAGAGGCAGAATGACCGGCAGATCCTCGAGCGGTACGGGAACATCGCCACACTTATCGCAATATATCATCGGAATAGGCGTGCCCCAGTAGCGCTGGCGAGATATTCCCCAGTCTCGGAGTCGCCAATTGATTTTTTTCTCACCGCCGTGACGGGTGAGTCTGGCACTGATAGCTTCGCTCGCCTCTTTAAGTTCCAGGCCGTCAAACTCGCCAGAATTGATCAGGACGCCTTTATCCTTCGCGGCGTATGACGCATCCCATGAGCGGTCGTCAAACTCAAGCCCTTCAATGGCAATGACCTGCCGGATCGGCAGGCCTTTTTTGCTGGCCAACGAAAAATCACGTTCATCGTGCGCCGCCACTCCCATAACCGCACCCGTGCCATACCCCGCAACCAGGTAATTCACCACCCAAACCGGGATCGAAGCGCCACTGATCGGGTGCGCCACCGTGAAGCCAGTGAAAACACCGTCCTGATCAATGCCAGACAGCTGTGCTTCGCTGGTACCGCCACCTTTGAAGTGCTCGATCACCTGAGCCAGTTCAGGATTAAGCTCTACCGCCCGCAAAGCGATTGGATGTTCTGGGGCAATCGCGCAGAAAGTCACGCCCATCACGGTTTCGGCGCGAGTGGTAAACACCGACAACCGTCCGTCCTCGATAAGCTCCCCATTCTGGTTTTTTATCTGGTGAGGGAACCCAAAACTCACCCCTTCACTTTTACCGATCCAGTTACGCTGCATGGTTCTGACCATTTCCGGCCACCCATCCAGGCTATCGATATCCCTCAACAACTCTTCGGCATATTGGGTGATAGCAAAATAATAACCGGGGACTTCTTTCTTTTCGACCAGTGCTCCTGATCTCCAACCGCGACCATTAATAACCTGTTCATTCGCCAGTACGGTTTTATCGAGAGGGTCCCAGTTAACGATTTGGGTATGTTTGTAAGCAATACCCTTTTCAAGCATTTTCAGGAAGAACCACTGATTCCACTTGTAATAATCAGGATCACAGGTTGCGACTTCACGGTTCCAATCAATACTAAGCCCAAGGGGACTCAGCTGCGCCTTCATGTCTTGTATATTTTGACGCGTCCAGGCAGAAGGTGACTGATTGGAAGCCAGGGCAGCGTTCTCTGCGGGCAGCCCGAAGGCATCCCAGCCCATTGGCATCAGGACGTTGAAGCCTTTCATGCGCTTTTGTCGCGCCAGTACATCATTGATGGTGTAGTTACGGACGTGTCCCATATGCAATTTCCCCGACGGGTACGGCAACATGGAACATGCATAATATTTAGGTCGCGAAGTATCCTCGAAAACCTCAAATGTTTTTCTGGCAGCCCAATCTGCCTGAGCCCTTGCCTCGACGTCGGCCGGATTATAATGTTCCTGCATAAACTTCTCTCTTTACTTTTTGATAAGTAGAAAGATCTCATGACCTTCCGTGAGTCAGCTAACCCGTATTTCGTTAACGCCCTACCATACAATACAAATCCGAACACGTTCCAATCGCGTTCCTGCGCCATGCGCGTTCGACCCGCAAGACAATTCGCAGGATAAAGAGCGCCGTTAGCACAGGTTTCCAGAATGGGAGAGAGATCCGCGAGGGGTAGCCAAAGGACTTTGTGGGCTACAAGAAGGACGTTGAACCCGCGTCATGGCGATTGTCTGCAGGGTTTATGCAAGCCGAAAAATCCTTCGACATACACGCGACCAGCAACGGCCAAATCGCCAAGAAGCTTTGCACTACATTGCGGACTTGCCCGCGCACCATCGTGGGGTTGCAGTCAACATCGATGCCTGAACCAACGCTGTCACGAGCAAGCTTTTCCACCGTTTTATTGTTGATCATTCCCAAGCGGGTGCAAGGGAATGATCAACAACATCGCTCAATCAAACATTCGGGCAAGGCACCGGTGCCCAGTCGCCCAGGTCCGGGTTTTTGCACATGCTGTTGACCTGGCTGGTGCCGGCGCTGGCAACCTGCCTGCTTTCATCCTGCTTGGCCTTGGCGGTCTGCAGGGTTTTCTCGGTGGTCACCGCTTCTTTCGGCACGGTTGGCAGCACCGGTTTTTTCGCCGGCTTCGTGGCTTTCTTAGTCTTGGTCTTGGTCTTGGTCTTGGACGGCGCCACAACCGGCTTGGTATCGGCGGTGGCCACGATCACCACGTCATTACGCTGCACACCCACTTGCTGCAGATCTTTCTCGTAAGCCTGGGTGTAGTTGTTCAGGTCCTCGGACGCTTTGCCATTGACCACGACAATCAGGTCGTTCGACTCTTTCAGGCCGGAGACGATTTCTGCCAGGCGCTTGCGGCCTTCAGTGTCGTTGACGGTCTTGGCCTTACGGTCGGCAACCAGTTTGCTGAACGCGTTCTGGTAGCACTGCTGCGAGGTCTTGGCGTAGGCGGTGCTGCGATCGATGTCGGAGACGCTTTTGTTGACGTCGGTGGCGTAGGACGCGATGCGCTGATTGTCATCGGCGATCTGCTTCTGACGCTCGGTGTAGTAACCGGCGGCACCACCGGCCAGGGCGCCGCCCGCGGCACCAATGGCGGCGTTGCGGCCACGGTCTTCCTTATCGGCGGTCAGGGCGCCCAGCAGTGCACCGCCGACGGCACCGACGGCCGCGCCGGTGACCACGGACTTGGTCATGTCGCCTTCGGTGGCGCGCAGATGCTGCACCGGCTCGTAGCAGTTCGGGTAGTACTCGACCTTGGTGCTCGAGGCGACCTTGGAGGTCGGCGACGTGGCGCAACCAGTCAGTACGGTGCTGAAGCCGACAGCGACCATCAGCAGGTGACGCTTGGAAACCGAAGCAAAAGGTTTACGGGAGAAAAGCATAGTTGTGTTCTCGTTTTAAGTGTTGACCAGCTCAGCGCGGCGCTATCGCCGCCTGGGCCCCTTCCAAGCTCGCTGACAACGAACGCTCAAGACCGCTGAGCGTTCGATGCGAGCAGCTCCTTCAATATCGCCGCCGGGTCGGCTCGTTTTTGCTGACGATAGCCCCCGACATGACGAACGAATAACGTTGCACGCGCCACCAGGCTCTTGCCCAGTACCGGTTTGCGCTCAAGCTCTTCCTTGATGCGCTGGAACTGCGCCTGGATCACGGCATCGGTGTAGCGCGTGCCGGTCGCCAAGTTGTCGATATAAATCGCCACCGCGCCATCGAGCGCACTGCGACCGTTGTTGATGGCCGTGGCGAACAGCTGGGCGCTGGCCGCGTCCTTGGCATCCAGGGCGGCTTGCCGACTGTTCTGCAGATTGGTCAGGCGAATGTTGTAGTTGTTGATCGTCTCAGCCACCAGGGCCGACGACTGGATCAGGTTGCCCGCCGCTTCCTCACGCTGCTGGGCGATGAGCGAGACGTTACGCTTGAGCTCTTCGTTGACCAGCCCCAGCTCGGCTTGCAGGCGCGGGTCGATGCTGGCGGCGATGATGCTGTCCAGGCGCTTGGTCGGGTCTTCGGCTTCGTCGATCGCATCGGTCAGCGACGCGAGCCGACCTTCTTTCTGCCACTGGACAAACAATTCCTTGTAGCGCGAACGCGGCGCCAACAACGCACCAATGGCCACGCGAAAACCGGTGGCTTCGTTGCTTTGCTCGGTGCCGTCGGCGGCGAACAGCGGGTATTCGCGGCGCATGCCGGTGAACAGTGTGCCCTCGCCTTCCAGGTAGTTGCCGCCCTTGACCACGAAGCCACCATAGGCGCCCTGGCGGCGACCAGCGTGCACCAACTGGAAGGATTCCTGGACCATCTCGGCGGCGTTGCCGACCACGTCGAACAGGCCAATGGGGTTCGGCAGCTTGGTGCCGATGGGCATCAACCGCGCCGCCTGGCCAGTGCCGCCGGCGACTTGGTTGAACACCGCCCAATCGGCCAGCGGCCCGTCGCTTTCACTGCCTTCCAGGCGCCTTGGGAACAGCCGCCCTTCCAAGTCCTGACGGCTCACGGCCTGCCCGCCTCGGGCGGCGAATTCCCATTCGACTTCCGTCGGCAAGCGCACGAAACCCAGCCCGCCGTCTTCGGCGGAAGTGCCGCGACCGCTCACCGGCAGCAAGTCCTTGTGGTATTTCATCAGCCAGGCGCTGTACACCGCCGAGAAGCGCTCGGCCTCGAACTTCGACAGTTTCACCTTGGGCAAACGCCCGACCACGCCCTGGGGCAAATCGGCTTGCAAGGTTTCGCAGGCCGGCGCCGCTTCGCCGCTGGCAAGCGATTGCGCCTGGGCCATGACCTGAGCGTATTGCCGGGCCGTGACCTCGTACTTGCCAATGAAGTACAGCATCGGCTTGAGCGGCGTCTTGGCATTGGTCTTGGGCATCAACGGCGTGATGGTCTTGTTCCAATCCTTGGGCAAGTCCTTGAGGGTGAACTGGCCGTTGATGAAGTCGCGCCGGTAGCCGGAAATGAACGACTGTTTATAGCCCGCCTCGCCTTCACTGAACGGGTAACCGAGGCTGACCTCGCGGTCATCCAGGGTGCCCTGGGCGAGGATGTAGACGTAGCGGAACACCATGTGGCCATCACACGGCAGCGGCAGGCTGACGTCGTCGGGCAACGGCTTGGGGTTGTCCAGCTTGTCCGTGCCTTCATCGGCCCAGACCAGACCGGCCAGGCTCAGCGCCACGGCGGCGCCCAATAACTTATACATCGCGAATTCCTTCACACGCTTGGATGCGCGCCACACGCCAGCCACCACAAGCTGCCGCCACGGCACTGACGCCGAGCACAGCCACCAGGGCCAACGCGTAATGACGCACCAGCAGATGACTGGCGTATTCGCCAGGCATCTGCGCAAATAAATAATTCAGGCCCGACTGCGCCAAGCCATACAGGCCAGCACTCAGCAGGGCCGCAAACGTGGCGCTGTAGAGCGCCTGCAACACCACGAACAACAACAGCGCCGCGGTAGAAACCCCCAGCAGGCGCAACACCGACAGCTCCCGGCGCTTACGCTCGACCGCCGCCAAGGCACCGGCAAAGATCGCCGCGAACGCCCCGGCCAACGCCAACCCGGCGATGATCCAGAACACGATCGACAGATTGCGACTCAGCGATTGCACTTGGGCGATGGTCTGGGCCTGGGTCGATACCAGCAGGTTTTGCCCGACGAAATACTGCCGCAGCGGCTCGACATCGCCGAGGCTGCGAGCATACAAACGAAACGCCGGGTAGACCCGCTGCCCGCTCACACCCACCGCCTCCCCCGGCCAGCCGAACGCGGGCACGGCACGGCCGTCACGGTAATCCTCAGCCGCCTCCAGCAACGCCAGCGGCGCAAACAGGCCGTCCCGGGCGAAGGCTTCCAATGGCAGCACGTGCAGCACCTGCACGCGCGTGCGCTGCGCCTCGCTGCGACCGGCCACCTGCCGGCCGAAACTGGCCTGCAACCAATCGCCGGCCTTGGCGCCGAGCTTTTCAGCGGCGGTCTGGCTGAGCACCACTTGATCCAAGCCTTGGGGCACCGGCAAATGATCGAACAAGGGATCGTTGGCCGCGGTGGGGATCATCTCGACCGTGACGGTCGAAGCATCGCTGCTCAAATCCGCCGTGGCGGCGATTTGCCGGGTGCGCGGCAAAGCAAAGGCCACGCCGCTGCGCAGGCTCAATTGTTCGACGAACTCGGCACTGAACCGACCGCCGCCCAAGGGAATGATCTCCCGGGTGGCCGGGTCGTTCTGCAAGCGTTCAGTGAGGCTACTGACCAGGCCGAACTTCAGGCCGAACAGCACCAGCAGCGGTGCCACCACGGCCACCAAAGCCAACACCGAGCAGGCCGACAGCCACGCATCGTTGCGGTAATCCTGCCAGGCCAGGGAAGCCACCAGCGCGCCGCGCATCAGCAAGCCTCCCCAAGGGTGGCGGTGACACCGCCGTCGACATCGCGACGGCAACTGATGCGCCGCACCTGCAAACCGCTGGCGCGGGCCAGCGCTTCGTCGTGGGTCGCGACCACACAGCACACGCCGTGCTCGCGCGCCTGGGTCACCAGCAACTGCATGACACGCTCGGCGTTTAGCGGGTCGAGGGCGGCGGTCGGTTCATCGGCCAGCAGCAGACGGGGCCCATGGGCCAAGGCCCGGGCACAGCTGACCCGCTGACGCTGGCCGACGGACAAATCCGCCGGCTTCTTGTCCAGTTGATCGGCAATGTCCAACTGCCCCGCCAGGCGCGTCACGCTTGCGTCATCCTTCAAACCCAGCAATTTGCGCGACAACGCGATGTTGCCGCGCACATCCAGGAAGCCCAACAGGCCGCCGGTTTGCAGAACATAACCCAGGTAACGGCTGCGCAACTCGGCCAAGGTACCCTGTTGAGACGCACGCCACAGTTTGGCGATGTCCAACGGCGTGTTGGCAGGTGTGAAGTCGAACTGCCCGGCCTGATCCGGCGCCAATACCAGCGCCAGCAAGTCCAGCAGTGTGCTCTTGCCACAGCCGCTGGGACCGACCACCGCCAGTTGTTCACCACCCCGTAAGTGCAGCCGTGGAATCACCAGGCTGTAGCGCTGGCTGCCGGTGCCCCGGCTTTTGTGCACGGCGTTCAGGGTCAGCATCACGGCAGCGTCGACAACGGAACGCGGTACAAGGCATCACCCGGCTCGGCATCGCCGAAGCGCACCCAGTTGGCGAGGTCGTTGTGGAAGGTTTCGTAGAGACGGATTTTCGAATCCAGCTCGTCGATGAAGTCTTCCTGCTCGGCCACGCTCAAGGACAGCCACAAGTCCTGGGTCATGTTCAACGACTTGCTGCGGTACGGCAGCCCTTGGAGGTACTCGCCGAGAATCCCGCCGTCGGCCAGGTTGCCGCCCTTGCGCAGGGCCGCCGGGTCGCGGCTCATGTAGGCACTGGCGCTGGCGATTTCCTGGAAGAAATCCTTGGGCGAACTCTGGGTCTTGCGGGCCGCGTCGACGATCAACTTGAGCGACTGTTGCAGGTCGTTGAGTTGCAGCTTGGTCAGCATCACGCAGACCTGGAACGCCGGCAACGCCGGGTTGGTCAGGTCGCGGTCGGCGGTCCAGGCGCTGACCAGTTGCGGCGCCTGACTGGCGGATTTACGCCCCAAAAAGTCCATGTGCATCGCGTAGCCAACCGCGGCCGACTTGTCGGCCAGGCTCGGCGCCGCGCTGAGCAGCGGCACGCTTTGCGCCTTGTTGCTGCGCACCTGATGGACCAGGTCGGCGAACACCGAACCGATCTCATCGACGCGCTCGCCGAACTTGCGCACGTCAGCGCCCGGCACCGGAATGTACAGATCACCGATCTGCGGGTTGGCGTCGGCCGTCAGGATGCGGTATTGGCTCTGGGCGCCGGCGTGGGTTTTCTTGCCGGCGTTGCTGAGCAAGTGCAGGGCGTAGATCTTGATCTGCTTGCCCAGGGCGGCCTGGCGGACTTCGGCTTCGTTCATTTGCGTGGCGGCAAATGGATCGTTCTTGCGCAGGGCACCGGCGTCGGTGACCAACAGGATCAAACGTCCGCCGTAACCGGACCAGTCCATGCCTTCGACAGCTTCCATGACCCCGGCGAACGCATCTTCGTTGAACGAATGGCTCGACACCGTCGATGCCTTGACCTGCCGCGCCAGGTCCAAGAAGCGTTGCGGGTCGCGGCCCTGCTCCAGAGTGATCAAGGTCTTGGCGACGTATTCCAGGCCCGGGGTTTTCTTGATGCTGCTGCGAAAACCCACCATGGCGAAGCTGACGCTGTCCAACTCGCCGCGCTCGGCGATGCGGGTTTGCAGCTCGTGGACCACATCGCGCACCTGGTCGATGTAGGGCTGCATCG
Source organism: Pseudomonas sp. RL_105y_Pfl2_101 (assembly GCF_963970585.1). Lineage (NCBI taxonomy): Bacteria > Pseudomonadati > Pseudomonadota > Gammaproteobacteria > Pseudomonadales > Pseudomonadaceae > Pseudomonas > Pseudomonas sp. RL_105y_Pfl2_101. Next base: position 43,867 of record NZ_CAXAPG010000005.1, on the reverse strand, counting down.
ACACGGTGGTGTCCACCACCAGCACCACGGCGGTGCGGAACGCGTCGGCGTTGGCGGTGGTGATCGGCGTATTGGTCGTCGCCCTGGGGGTGTTGCCCGGGTCGATGGACGCCACGTTCAGCAACTGCACCAGTTGGCCGTTTTCATCGAGGCTCTCGCGGGAATCGAAGATCGGCAACAGGTAGAACTGGTTTTGCGGCACGGCGCTGGCGGCCGGTTCCAAGGCCAGCACTTGCTGGTCTTCTTGTGGGTTTTTCTGCGCCTTGAGCAACACGTTCTTGGCCGCCGAAGGGTTAGCCAAGAGTTTTTCCACGTCGCCGGGCTGACGCAGGAACATCACTGGCGCGCGGCCAGAACGTTCAGTGAACTTGAGCACCAGGCTTTGCTTCCAGTCGCTGACCTGGGCGGCGGGCAACCAACCGTCGCTGCGCCCGTCCGTAGCCGCGCCGACCCGCACCCACGAACCGCCGTCGATGTCCTTGCGCTGATACACGTACAACACGGAAAACGCCGGCAGCGCCTTGCCCGGCGCAGCGCCCGGCGCCTCGGCGAGTTTCGCCCCCGGCTTGCTGAGCACACGCTGGAACAAGGTTTTCTTGCCGGCCATCAACAGCGGACGCTGACCGCCATCGGCCTCGGTCGCCCCCGGCGGCTGAACTGGAGGGGCAACGGGTGGCTTGACCGGCGGCACTTCGGAAGGCTTGACCGAGGTCGTCGTGGCCACCGGCTTCTTCACCTCTTTGCCGTCATCACCGGCCAACCACCAATAACTCGCGCCACCCAACGCCAGCGCCACGGCGACCGCAACGGCAGCCAGGGCAAACACCGGCCCCTTGCGTTGCTCCGACACCGAGGGTTGGGCCGTCGGTTTTGTCGGCGGCGGCGCTGGCTTGGGCTGCGATTGTGGCTGCGGGGGTGAGTCAGCCGGGCCGCTGGGAATGTTGATGGACATGGGCGTCAAACCCGCCAATTCATCCACCGGTTTCGGCGTCTGCGGCAGTAGCGGCGACAACGGCCGGATCAGCGTCGCGTCCGCCGACTCGTCTGGCAGGTTATCCAACGCCCACAGCAACGCCGCCGCGTCCGGGAAACGCTCCGCCGGATCCTTCGCCAGCAGCTTGCGCAACACCTCCTGATAACGGCCGTGGTGCACCGGCAATTCCGGCAACGGTTCGGTCAGGTGCGCCAGGGCCGTGGACAGTGCGTCGTTGCCGGTATACGGCAGCTTGCCAACAAGGATTTCGTAGAGCACCACGCCCAGGGCATACAGGTCGGCGCGGCCGTCGATGTCTTGGCCTCGGGCCTGTTCCGGGCTCATGTAGCTGGGCGTGCCGACGGCAAAGCCGGCCTGGGTGAATTGGGTGCGGTCGTCCAGGGACTTGGCGATGCCGAAGTCCGAGAGCACCGCCGTGCCGTCGGCGCGGAACAGGATGTTGGCCGGTTTGACGTCACGGTGGACCAGCCCCAACCCGTGGGCATAACCCAGAGCCGAGGCGATCTGGCGGATGTAGATCAGACCCTGCTCCGGCGTCAGGCCCGCGGCGATGCGTTCCTTGAGCGTACCGTTGGGCAAGTACTCCATCGCCATGTAATACAGCTCACCGACATTGCCGATGTCATGGATGGTGACGGTGTGCGGGTGCGACAGACGCGCCAGGGTCTTGCCTTCTCGCAGGAAGCGCTCGCAGAAGGTCGGGTCGGCGGCCAGGGCTGCCGCCATCACTTTCAACGCCACCTTGCGTTCCAGCGAACGCTGGGTCGCCAGGTACACGCTGGCCATCGCGCCTTCACCGATAGGCCCTTCGATGTCATAGCCGGGGATGACAATGTTCAGGGTCAAGCTCATGACGGCACCTTCACGACCACCACGGTGATGTTGTCCGGCGCGCCACGCATCAGCCCCAGGGACACCAGGCTGCTGGCGATTTCGCCGGGCTCGTCGTGATTCAGCACTTCGCGGATTTCATCGTCCTCGACGGTCTTGGTCAGCCCGTCGCTGCACAACAGGTAACTGTCGCCAGGCACCAGCAGCAGCTCAGTCAGCGCCAGGTTCAGTTGCGCCTCGACGCCAATGGCCCGGGTGACGATGTTGGCCCGCGGATGCACCCGCGCCTCGGCTTCGCTGAGCAGGCCGCTGTCCTGCAAATCCTGGACGTAGCTATGGTCCCGGGAAATGCCTTCGAGCACGCCGTCGCGCAGGCGATACAAACGGCTGTCACCGGCCCACAGGCACATGCCGCGCAGGTCGCGGGCGGCCAACACCACCACGGTGCTGCCCATCATCGTCACGCCACGGTTGGCGGTTTCTTCACGCACGGCGGCGTTGACCCGCAACAGGTCGCTTTGCAGCGCCGCGACGTATTCGTCCAGCGAGCGCCCGACGGCAATGCTACGCAGGCTGTCGACGATCAGGCTGCTGACGTAGTCGCCCGCCGCGTGCCCGCCCATGCCATCGGCCACGACCCAGAGGCCGTTTTCCGGCAGGTCCAGGCAGGCGTCTTCGTTGACCTGACGGACCATCCCGACATGGCTCTTGCTTGCAGACTTGATTGCTTTTCCGGCACTTGGACGCATCTACACAACACCTTCTTGGCCGAGCAAAAATTGCGCAAAATCAGCCGCCGCCGGCAGTCCCTGGCAGCGCATCAAACCCGGGGCAATGCGTTCCGATCCCTGACCCCACCACAGGCTCGCGCCTTCGCAGGCCGCCTCGGCGAGGGCGCTCATGCGCCGCTGCTGGTCGGTGGCATCGAAGCGATGCAGGCTGGCAAAGCGACTGCTCGGCGTGCGCGGCAGGAACATCGGGCAGCCCAAGGTTTCCAGCTCCGCGCTGAACGCCTCGAAACTGGCCTCCACACTCAACGTGCTTAGCAACAGGTTTTCGACCCGCTCAAACCACTCGTCCGCACCGCCCACCACGGACGCCGGGTCCGCGTCGGGCTCCAGCAGCATCGCGACGGTCAGCGGGAAATAGCGGCCGACCCGGTCGATGCTCGGCATCACCACCCCGACCGCGGCGTCCGGGCCACACACACCCGGCGCGACCATGAAGCGCCACAGCGGGCTGACCAGATAAGCGTCCAGCCAACGCTCGCCAAGGTTGGTCTGGCTGGCGAGCAAACCCGCCGCCAACCACGAATCCCACGGGCCGATAAAACTCTGGGGCAAGCCACGGCTGACGAAATCTCCGCGACTGGCCAACTTTCCATAGAAGCCCGGCGTACTCATAGCCGCTCCGGCAGGCTGAAGCCAGTGAGCACCCGGCTCTTGAACGGGTTGAAGGCGCTGCCGGCCCGCAACTCGTAAGAGGCGCTGGCGCCATCGACCCGCAGCCGCAGGTTGAAGCGGTCCGGCGAGTTGCCGGCGGTCAGGTCCGATTGCTCCAACAGCCGGAACCAGGCCCACGGTCCATCCAGAGTGATGCCGGAGCGACCGCTGGACGACGGCGGCATGATCGAGATCCGCACCACGCCGATGCTGCCCGGGTTCGGCCATTGCATGGCGGTCGGGCGGCTTGGGCCGTGGTCGTAGCTCAGTTGCTGGCCGTCGAGGTCAAGCAGGAACTGGGTGATGGTCGAGTCCATCGCCACCGGTTTGAGCTCGAAACGCACCATCGGCTGCGTGCCGCCGGAACGGAAGAACGCATCGCGGATGGTCGCCGCGCGCTGGAAGGTCTGCAGCACGCCAGGGGCGATGCCGAGCTTCTGCGCCGCGCCCGGCTGCCAGCGCCAGGTCGGGGTCGAGGTGTCGACGTAGGGTTGCAAGTACTTGCGGAAGTAGTTGTCCATCACCCCGCCGACGCCGAAGAACTGGCCGAAGTCATCCAGGGTGGCGTCCCGCGCACTGCCTCGCGACATCGGATAGCGCCCGGCCAGGGACTGGCGATAGATGTTCACCACTTCGCTGGTCCAGGCGGCGTTCAGTTGGTTGCGCACCCCGCCCATCATGCTGTTGGTGGTGGAGTTGACCACCGACTTGACCAGCCCCTGCACCAGCGGTGGCTGGCGTTCAGCGTTGAGGCTGACGCGCGTAGCGGCGGCCGCGGCCTGGTTCTTGGCTTCGCCGAGCAAGGCGTCGCCGCTGGCACCGACCATGGCGCTGACCTGCACGTACAGAGCGTTCATGTCCGCCAGCAAGCCGTCGATGGCCGCCGGCTCGCCTTCGTTTTTGCTGACGATGCTGTTGAGCGCGGCAAAGTGCGCGGTGATCGGATCATCGCTCGCCGCCGGCACGTTTTGCGTCGCCTGCTCCTGGCCGAGCAAGTTGCCCAGGCGCTCCTTGAGTTTGTCCACACCGCCTTCTACCGGTGCACCTTGGGCGGCCAACCGGCGCTCATCCTGTTGCAGGTCGGTTTCCTTCGCCACCGCCACCAGCAGTTTTTTCAACGGCGAGGTCGGCCCAGAAATCACCCGCAGCACATCGGCGGCCTGGGCCACGCTGGTGATCGGCACGAAGTCGATGTCGGCCAGCAAGGCGTCCCATTGGCGCAGGTAGTCCTGGAAGTACAGGCGACGCACATCGGCGGCCAGGCTGGCGACGTTCTGCTGATCGGCCTCTTCGCGGCCCAGCACCCATTGTTCTTCGGCCAGGGTGCCGGTCTGGCTCAGGCTGGCGAGCAAGAAGCCCTGGCGGTAGCCCTTGACGGTGAAGAACCCACTCAACGGCTCGCCCAACGGTTTGCCGCTCTTGCGGCTGAACACCAGCGCCGCGTCACGCCCGGCGGCTTCGTTGATGCGGAAGTCCGGGATGCCTTCGGGCAGTTTCTGGCGCTTGATCCGATCATAGACCCGCTGGGCCACCGGCAACTGCTGCAACTGGCGACGCAGGTCTTCGATCAGGCGTGGGTCGAGGCGCGCGACGGGCGGACGCCGTTCGAACAGCGCCTGCAAATGCGCGGTCAGGGCCTGACGCTGCTCGGCCGGCAAATCGCGCGGCAGGCTGCGGTCCCAATCCAGGGCGATCCAGGCCTTGATGAAATCGGCATCGGAGTGCTCGGAGTCAGCGAGCATCAGGTAAGCCTTCAAGCCTTCGTAGAGGAAATCCGAAGTGCCGCCGCTGTGCAGTTGCTCTTCGATGCGCGTCAGCAGACGTGGCGCGAACACCGCGATCAGCAGCTTACGGTAGACGCTGCGGGACTCGGCTTCAAGCATGTCGCCCTGGTACAAGCCCAGGCCTTCGGCCCAGCTCGGGGCGTCGTCAGCCAAGTGTTTCACGGCGTTGAGCAACGGCAACACGGCAAGGACCTCACGTTGCGCCGGGCTGAGGTTCTGCACAGTCTGGCCCAACGGCGCGACCTTCTGGTCGACCTGGGCAATGTAGGCCTGGTTGGCGCGGTAGCTGACCCACCACAACGAGCTGACCACCAGCACCAACACCACGGTGGAGGCCAGTACACCGCGAGCGATCCACTTGCGCCGTCGCTCGACTTTCGGATCGACGCCCACCAGCCCGCGCTCGGCGAAGGCCACGGCGGTGAAGAGTTTTTCGATGAAGTAGCTGCGCCCGGTGTCGGTCTGGCGCGCCAGGTGCTGACGGTCCAGGTTCATGCTCTGGGCCATGGAGCCGATCAGGCGATCGATCGGGCTGCCTTCCTGGGTGCCACTGGTGAAATACACCCCGCGCAGCAACACACGCTCTTCAAAGGCGTTGGGTTTGAACACGCCTTCGAGGAAGCTTTGCAGGCAATCTTTCAAGGCGCCGAACTGCTGCGCGAAACCGTAGATCAGATCGCGCCGCGCCGGGTCGCGCTCTTGTTGCAGGCGTTCCACCAAACGGTCGTTGAGACGCTGCTCAAGGCCGGTGAATTCACTTTGCAGATGCGCCAACGGGCTGTCGTTGCTCTTGCCATCGTCCAGGGCGAAGGTCATGCCCCAGACCTGGGCGCGCTCTTCCTTGCTCAGGGTATCGAAATACTCCATGAACCCAGGCACCAGATCGAGCTTGGTCAGCATCAGGTAGATCGGGAAGCGCACGCCCAGTTGGGTGTACAGCTCCTGGATCCGCAAGCGAATCGCCGCGGCATGGGCGGCGCGCTCGGCGTCGCTGCCCAGCAGCAGGTCAGACAGGCTGATGGCAATGAACGCCCCGTCAATCGGGCGCCGCGCCCGTTGTTTTTTCAACAGGCCCAGGAAACCCAGCCATGCCGCCTTGTCGATGGTCGCGTCACTGTCCTGGGTGGTGTAGCGGCCGGCGGTGTCGAGCAAGACCGCCTGGTCGGTGAACCACCAATCACAATTGCGCGTGCCACCCACGCCACGTACCGCACCGGCGCCCAGTTGCGCGGCCAATGGGAAATGCAGCCCGGAGTTGACCAGCGCGGTGGTCTTGCCCGAACCCGGTGGGCCGATGATCACGTACCACGGCAGCTCGTAGAGGTTACGGCGCTCGTCACCGCCCAGCTTGGCTTTCTTGAGCAGCGCCAAGGCTTCGTCCATGCGCTGGCGCAGGGTTTCGAGCTCCTCGGCGGTGGCGATGCTGGTCGGGTCCGGCGGGGTTTGCGCGGCCAGGCTGCGCATCACTTCGGCGGCCTGACGGCGCGCCTGGATGATGCGAAACACCCGGTAGGCGATCCATACCGCGAACACCAGGATGATCAAGGCCCAGCGCCGGCCTTCGGGCACCAGCCAATCGAGCAACGGACCAACGAACCAGATGATCAGGCTCAGGGCGATCAGCCCCAGCAATGGGATGACCCAGCGGGTCATAAAACTGAAAAACGCCTTCACTCGACCCCCTCCGCCAATACTGTGATTTCAACCCGCCGATTGCGCGCACGTCCTTCTGCGGTGGCGTTGGACGCCAACGGCTCGGTGTCGCTGCGGCCTTCGGCGCTGAAGCGCTCGGACTGACCGGTCTTGGCCGAAAGAATGTGCAGCACCGATTGGGCCCGTGCTTCGGACAACGCCCAGTTGGACGGGAACCTGAGGGTGGCGATCGGGCGATTGTCGCTGTGCCCGGTCACCAGGACCTGGCCCTTGACCTTGCGCACCGCATCGGCGATGCGCAGCATCAGCGGCTGGAAATCGTCATTGATGCTGGCGCTGGCCGAGGCGAACAGTTCATCGCCACGGATGGTCACCACCGAACGGTCGACGGCGTCTTCCACGGCAATCCGGTTGGCTCGGATTTCATCGGCAAGGAAACCGGCCAGCCGTGGACGCTCGACCACTTTCGGCTGCAACACAGGGCGATCGATGGTCTGCACCGGTATTTCGCCCAAAAAATGAATGTTCTTGAACACCGGTTCGGCATCGGACGCCAGCTTCATGCGCAGGCCGAACAGCAGCGCCAGCAACAGGGCTGCACCGATGGCCACGGCGATCCACGGCGGCATGAATTGCGCCAGTCGATCACGGGCCACGGTGACACCGCGCCAGTGCGGCGACAGCTCGCGCTCGTAGTCGCCACGCGCACTGCGGATGACGGCGGCGGTGCGCTCACGCAACGCTTCCAGTTGGCTGCGACCGTCGTTCATCACCCGGTAGCGCCCCTCGAAACCCAGGCACATGCACAGATACAGAAGCTCCAGCAGATACAGGCGCTCGCGCGGGCTTTGCAGGCAATGCTCCAGCAACTGGAACACCTTCTCGCCGCCCCAGGCTTCGTTGTGCACGGTGATCAACAGGCTTTGTTTGCCCCAGTCACTGGTGCCGCCCCACGGCGTGCTCAGCACCGCTTCATCCAACGCGGTGCACAAGGCGTAGCGGGCCAGCAACACATCGTTGCGCACCACGCCGGCGGCCTCGGCGCGCTCTTCGAACTGGCGCAGGTAGGCCAGCAGTTGCGCGCGCAAACTGGCCGGCGCCGGGTGGGCAATGGTATTGCGCAGACGCGTCAGCAGGGCCAGCAGCGGGCCGGCGGCGCGTTCCAACGGGTTAAGCCCCTCGGCCTTGCCAGTCAGCACCGGTGCGGCCGGCATCGACAGCGGTGCAGGCGCAGGCGTCGGCTGTGGCCGACCAGCGTCCGGGCGAAAAGGATCTCCACCACGGCCACCGGGCGTCGGCATGAACTGGGTACGATCGTCGTTACTCATCGCGGTTTATCCTCGGATCGCCCAGAAGGCCAGGTTCAGCCCTGGGAACTGGCCGGCGACATGGAATGCAAAGCCGCCGGAGTTGCTCAACTGCTGCCAGTGGTCGCTGCCTCGGTCGAGCTCGTAGTAGGTGGAGCCGGCGTGGTACGGCAGCTGGCGAGGCGCCACTGGCAACGGCAGCAGGCCGATGCCCGGCAGTTGCAGGTTGACCAGGTCGCGGATGTGCTCCACCGAACCGACCTTGCTCTGCTGCCCGAAGCGACTGCGCAGGGTTTCGGCCGGCACGTCGGCGCGCACCACCAGAATGAAGCTGGCGCTGTCGAGCAAGGTCTTGTCGGACAGCATCGCCACGTGGATGCCATAGGCTTTCTCGACAATCGGAATCGGCGTCGCCTTGCTGTCGATCAGCATCGACAGGGCTTCACGCAGGGCCTGCATCACGGGCGCGTAGCTGAGCGCCAGGTCATCGTGCTGGTAAGACGGGTATTGTTGCGGTCGTCGCCCGGACGCGGTGAACGTGGAAAACTCCCCGGCCAGGCCCACCAGTTCGCTGTAGAAACGCTCGGGGTGCAGCGGGCTCAACTGGCTCAGGTGCTGGATCAGCGGCTGGGCGCGGTTGACCAGTTGCAACAGCATGAAATCGGCAATTTCCGAGGCACCGCCGGCACCGGACGCCACCACCCGCCCGGCCAGGGCTTCGCCGCGTTGATGCAGCAGGCCCAGCAGCTCACTGCGGAACGCCGCCAGCGGCTTGGAGGCGATGACATCCAGCAGCGGCGGGATGTAGGCGTCGTCGAGCACTAACGCACGGTCGGCGCGTTTTTCCTTGATGCGCACCACACCAATGGCGGCGTAGTCGCCAATACCATCCTGTTCGGTCAACAGCCGCAGCGCCCGGGAACCCAGGGCGACCGGTGCGCGGTTTTCGAACGGTGCGTTGTCGTCGCGCACTTCGCACACCTGGCTCACATAACGTGCAGCGCCGAGGTCTTCGCCTTCGTCCACGGTGTCACGGGCGCCGGCACGCTTGAGCGGCAAGGCCAGGTACACCAGGCCATCGCGCAGGTTGTCATCGACGTTCAGTGGGGTTGGCGCCAGGTCATCCTGGGGAATGTTGAAGGGCGTACCGTCCGGCAACAGGCCGCGCGCCGAGATGATCGCCAGCTTGCCCTGGGCCAGCAGGCCCTGGTCGATCAGCAATTCGGAAAACCCCCAGGCGCCGGCCGACAACGGGCGGCTGCGTGCGTCGATGAGGTTTTCCAGGTAACGGTCATGCTGTTGGAAGTGCTGCGTTCCAATGAACATGCCTTCCGACCAGACCACGCGATTGTTCCAGGACATGGGGGCTCCGATTGCTTATTGGGCAGGGCTGGATGGGGGGACGACGACGGCGCTGCGCACGGCGCGCACATCGAGGCTGATCTGGTATTCGGTGTATTCGCGCGCCGGGACATTCATCACTGTGCGCCACAGCGACTGGTCCAGCTCGCGATAGCCCACCAGTATTCCGATATGCCGCGTGGCCGGATCAAGGTCGCGTTGCAGGCTCAGTTGCTGGCCGGGCCGGACCAGCACCTCGTCCTGGTCAATCAGGTCGGCGCCCAGCGTGGCCTGGGCCCGTTCGGCCAGGGCGAAATAATCGGAACGGCCGAAGATCGCGGCATTTTTCAGTTCAAAAATGCGCACCCGGACCGGGGCCGGATGGCCGGTGGCGCCGGGGTTGAGGCCGGCAATGGCGTGAAAGTGCAGCTCGATGGCGGCGGTGTCGGCCTCAGCGTCTTCGGGCTGGAGGCTGGCCACATCCTTTGCGCACGCCGTCAGCAGAAGCACGGTGGCGACTGCGAGTAAAAACCTGGGAATCATCCTGCGTCCTCAATGACGTTTGAGCTATCCGTTGTGTGCTGATCAATCTTGTTATGGGATGACGCCGCTTAGCGGCGTCGCTGTCGCGTACTGTGTTCCTCGTAGGCGCGGCTGAACTCGCGACCGAACAGGTCCTGGAAATCCTCCTGAGCCTCGCGGGAAATGTTGCCGTAAAGCTCGGTGAACTGCTGCCAGTACTGGGCCTGGCGCGAGCCGCTGAAAATACCCGAGAGCCCACCGGGCTTGGCCATGCGCTCTTCCAGCTGCGCCGGTTCGAAGCGCGTCAGCAAATGTTTGATGGCCGCTTCCACACCGGCCATCACCGCCAGTTGGTGGGCCCGCAAGTCATCGAAACTGTCACGCACCGCCGCGTCCGGGGCCATGAACGCCTGATTGCCGTGGCGCAACAGCAACAGCAGGGCTTCATCGACATTGGGGGCGAATTTCAGCGGGTTGTTTTCCACCGGTTGGATCATTGTCTGCTGGATGCGGAACTCACCCTTGAGGCTGCTGCGGGCGCGCAGAACATCGATCAGGCCTTCAACCATCAACCGATAACTGCGCCCGATGCTCTCCATCTGTGCTTCGGCCTGGGCCTTGTCCAGGCGCAACTGATCCAGCCCGGCACCGCGCAGGAACGCTTGCAGCAAATCGGGTTGGGCGGTCTCGGTCGGGGTCACTGGAGCAACTGGAGCAACTGGCGCAACTGGCGCAACTGGCGCAACTGGCGCAACTGGAGGTGCGACCGGTGGGTCGACGCGGGTGACTGACGCTTCAGGCACGGGTGCCGGCGGCGGTGCACTGATTTCAGCAAAGATGTCGGCGAGCGGATCCTGCGGAACAGGCGTCGCGCCCGGCTCAACCACCGGCGGTAGCGGTACCGGCGGCGGGGCCATGGGCAGCGGGGCAACCGCCACTGGCGCAGGCTTGTCGCTGAAGGGGTCCCAGTCATCCGGAATCACCGAGGCAGGCGGCGGCATCACGGGCTCGGCCACGGGCGGCGGGCTCGGCCGGGGAATCGGCGTCGGCGGGTGGAAGTTGTGCTGCTCAGCCGGAACATGGTCAGGCTGGGTGGCCGGCGGGACACTGGTCGGTGCCAAGAAATCGAACAGGTCCGGCAGGGTGTCCATGGCCGATCCGCCCTGAAAATGCGCAGGCGCAGCCACTTGAATCGGCGACGACGCATGCCCGGCGGCGCCTTGGCGCCCCATCAAGGCCTCGAAGCTGCTGGGGGATTCGGCAAACGGGTTGCTGTCGGTGACCGGCAGGCTGAAATCAACGCGCGCCTGGATTTCATAATCACCGATGCGGATCACTTCACCGTCTTGCAGGGGTTCGCTGTTGCCCTTGCGCAGGCGAACGCCGGCCTTGACCAATTCCACACCATTAGTGCTGTTATCGGTTAAGTAATAACGCCCATCTTTGTATTGGATAACGCAATGTTTGCCGGAAACCAGGCGCTCAGGGTCCGGCAATACCCAGTCATTATCGGAATTACGGCCAATTGCCATCACCCCCTGGTCCATGGACTTCTCGGAACACTGGCCTGGGGTAATTTTGTGATAACTAGTGATAGTCAAACACAGTGGCATCTTGCCTCCTTGCTGAATATTCGCACGCGAGCGGGAGTGAGGATTCAAGCCCTGACTACCCGCCGGCAACCTGTGCCAACAACCGTGAAACGGCTTTTTGCCAGCATGATTGCTGATCATAACCGGCTTGCGTGACAAAAACCCCCCATCAGTTGCTGCTTCGACCGATGGGTCGGGCAGGCTGTTAAGCCCATCACAACTGTTACAGCGGGGATACATTGGTGAAATAGCTTACCTTGACAAGCGATAAGTACTACACCAAAAATGCACAACTTCTTGAATATGCATGATGGCACTTTAAGATCATCGCAAGCCTAAAGGGCCATCACCATCAAGGAACATGTGAGTTTCATCCGGAACTTGTGTGTGAACTGCCCGACTTTTTTCAGCGGGTGATAGGGAGATCGATTCAAGTGGATGTGCCTTTGTTGCTCGCTGCCGTTTCCGCTACTTCTCCGTGCGGTGAAGATCTGGAATATGACGCGGATTTCTTGCGCCTGGAACGCGATTCCCGGGGCCAGCCCGAACGCAGCATGGGCGATTCGATCCTGCCTGCCGAACCTCCTGAGTGGCGCAGCATCCAGCAGCAGAGCCTGGACTTGCTGCAACGCAGCAAAGACCTGCGCATCACCTATTTCCTGTTGCAAAGCTCCCTGGCCCTCGAAGGCCTGCCGGGCATGGCCCGTGTGCTGACACTGATCAGCGAACTGCTCAAGCAATACTGGGCCGAGTTGCATCCGCGCCTGGACGCCGATGACGACAACGACCCCACCGTGCGCATCAATGCCCTCGCCGGCCTGACGTCCGATGTCACCATTCGCCTGCTGCGCGAGAGCATCCTGGCCCGTTCGCGGACCTTCGGTGCCGTCAGTCTGCGCGCCGCCGCCAACGCCAGCGGCCTGCAAAGTTTCCCGGATGAGAACCTCGGCGCCGAGCAACTCGCCGGGGCCCTGCTCGACAGCGATCCGGAGCAGTTGGAAATCATCCGCGCCGCTCTGCTCGAAGCCCGCAGCGCCGCCGAAGCCATCGAGCAGCAGGTCAGCGACCAGGTCGGTTCCGCCCAAGGCGTGGACCTTGGCCCGCTGAAGCAACCGCTGAAGATGGCCCTGCAGATTCTCGGCCAGTTCGCCCCGCAGAGCGGCGACAGCGCCCTGTCCGATCCAGCCAGCGACGACAGTGCCGCGACAACAGAATATGCCAGCGCGCCAGGCGCACCGTGCAACACCAGCACGAGCACCGCCAGCGGCGAAATCAACAACCGCGACGACGTGCTGCGCAGCCTGGACCGGATTCTCGCTTACTACACCCGTCATGAGCCCTCCAGCCCGCTACCGGTGCTGTTGAACCGGGCCAAGAATTTGGTGCACGCCGACTTCGCGGCCATCGTGCGCAACCTGATTCCCGACGGCATGAGTCAATTTGAAAACCTGCGCGGCCCAGATAGCGAATAAAAAGCGAACGGATCACGCAGTCACGTCACCGGTACCCCCGATGACGCCAACACCGTCGCTCAAGCGACCAGGAGCAGCAACGTGGCGAAGCAAAGTTCTCAGAAATTCATCGCGCGCAACCGCGCGCCTCGAGTGCAGATCGAGTACGACGTCGAGCTCTACGGCGCCGAGAAAAAGGTCCAGTTGCCCTTCGTCATGGGCGTCATGGCCGACCTCGCCGGCAAGCCCGCCGAGCCTCTGGCAGCTGTGGCCGACCGCAAGTTCCTCGAGATCGACGTCGACAACTTCGACTCGCGCCTCAAGGCCATGCAGCCGCGCGTGGCGTTCCATGTGCCTAACGAACTGACCGGCGAAGGCAACCTTAGCCTGGACCTGACGTTCGAAAGCATGGACGACTTCAGCCCGGCGGCCGTGGCCCGCAAGGTCGACTCGCTGAACAAGCTGCTCGAAGCGCGCACCCAGTTGGCCAATCTGCTGACCTACATGGACGGCAAGACCGGCGCCGAAGAAATCATCATGAAGGCGATCAAGGACCCAGCGCTGTTGCAGGCCCTGGCGAGCGCGCCGAAGCCAGCACAGGACCAATGATCATGACTGACAATACAGCCCGCGAAGGCGTGCAGAACCTGGGCGCCACTGAAGAAACCAGCGAGTTCGCGTCCCTGCTGCTGCAAGAATTCAAACCCAAGACCGAGCGTGCTCGCGAAGCCGTTGAAACGGCCGTGCGTACCTTGGCCGAGCAGGCCCTGGCGCAGACCGACCTGGTGTCCAGCGACGCCATCAAGTCGATCGAATCGATCATCGCCGCCATCGACGCCAAACTCACCGCCCAGGTCAACCAGGTCATCCACCACCCGGACTTCCAGCAATTGGAAAGCGCCTGGCGTGGCCTGCACTACCTGGTCAACAACACCGAGACCGATGAGCAGCTCAAGATCCGTGTGCTCAACATCTCCAAGCCCGACCTGCACAAGACCCTGAAGAAATTCAAGGGCACCGCGTGGGACCAGAGCCCGCTCTTCAAGAAGATGTACGAAGAAGAATACGGCCAGTTCGGCGGCGAGCCTTACGGCTGCCTGGTGGGCGACTACTACTTCGACCAGTCGCCACCGGACGTCGAACTGCTGGGCGAGCTGTCGAAAGTCTGCGCGGCCATGCACTCGCCGTTCATCGCGGCGGCATCGCCGACCGTGATGGGCATGGGCTCGTGGCAGGAACTGTCGAACCCGCGCGACCTGACCAAGATCTTCACTACCCCGGAATACGCTGGCTGGCGCTCGCTGCGTGAATCGGAAGACTCGCGCTACATCGGCCTGACCATGCCACGCTTCCTGGCGCGCCTGCCGTACGGCGCCAAGACCGACCCGGTGGAAGCCTTCGCCTTCGAAGAAAACACCGACGGTGCCGACAGCTCCAAATACACCTGGGCCAACGCCGCTTACGCGATGGCCGTGAACATCAACCGTTCGTTCAAACACTTCGGCTGGTGCTCGCGCATCCGTGGCGTGGAGTCCGGCGGCGAAGTGGAAAACCTGCCAGCCCACACGTTCCCGACCGACGACGGTGGCGTGGACATGAAGTGCCCAACCGAAATCGCCATCTCGGACCGCCGTGAAGCGGAACTGGCGAAGAACGGTTTCATGCCGCTGCTGCACAAGAAAAACACCGACTTCGCGGCGTTCATCGGCGCCCAGTCGTTGCAGAAACCGGCCGAATACGACGACCCGGACGCCACCGCCAACGCCAACCTGGCCGCGCGCCTGCCGTACCTGTTCGCCACTTGCCGTTTCGCCCATTACCTCAAGTGCATCGTGCGCGACAAGATCGGTTCCTTCAAAGAGAAGGACGAGATGCAGCGCTGGTTGCAGGACTGGATCCTCAACTACGTCGACGGTGACCCGGCGCACTCCACCGAGACCACCAAGGCCCAGCACCCATTGGCAGCAGCCGAAGTGATCGTCGAAGAAGTCGAAGGCAACCCGGGGTACTACAACTCCAAGTTCTACCTGCGCCCGCACTACCAGCTCGAAGGGCTGACCGTGTCGCTGCGCCTGGTATCGAAACTGCCGTCGGCCAAGGGTGCGTAAAAACCAGCTGAACCGTACGCAGGAGAAATGTGGGAGCGAGCCTGCTCGCGATAGCGGTGGATCAGTCGCCACCTGCGCTGCCTGACACGCCGCCGTCGCGAGCAGGCTCGCTCCCATAGGGAGTCTTCAGTGGGTTGGAGATCGCCTTCGTAGCGTTCAACGACAGTAATTTCGCAAGGTCAGCGTCAACCAAACAATGTGGTAGAGACCACACAGGGAGAAAACATGGCTGTTGATATTTTCATCAAGATTGGCGACATCAAGGGCGAGTCCATGGACAAGGCCCACAAGGACGAGATCGATGTCCTGAACTGGAGCTGGGGCATGTCCCAGTCCGGCAACATGCACGTGGGCAGCGGCGGTGGTGCGGGCAAGGTCAACGTCCAGGACCTGTCCCTGACCAAGTTCGTCGACAAGGCGTCGCCGAACCTGATGATGCACTGCGCCAGCGGCAAGCACATCGACAAGGTCAAGCTGACCGTGCGCAAGGCCGGCGGTGAAAGCCAGGTCGAGTACATGATCATCAACCTGGAAGAAGTGCTGGTCACGTCCCTGAGCACCGGCGGCTCGGGCAGCGATGATCGCCTGACCGAAAACGTCACCCTGAACTTCGCCAAGGTGCTGGTGGACTACCAGCCACAGAAAGCCGACGGCACCAAGGAAGGCGGTCCGGTCAAGTTCGGCTGGAACATCCGTCAGAACATCAAGGTGTAACGAACACGCCCCCGGTGCCACGCGCCGGGGGTGTTTGGTGCTTGCTCGAATCCCAATCCTTTCCCACGTGGTATCTGAGTCATGGCCAAGCCTTCGTTTATCAATTTGTGGAAAGCGTATTCCGATCTGCTGGTAACCTACCCCGACGCGAAGCCTTGCGACGGGCCATGGGCCAACCAGTGCGCGATTCGCATGAGCATCACGCTCAATACCGAGCTGAACATCAAGGTCAACAAGTCCACCTACACCGAACCCAAGTGCGCTCATGGGCATGCCCGGGGGGCTGAATCACTGGCAAACTGGTTGTGGAAGCATCACTTGGGCCGTCCGACGATTCTCGGAGGTGGTGCAGAAGAGCGTCGCAAGCTGATGGAAAAAAGAGGCCTCATCTTCTTCAAGGACTGTTTCCAGCAAATGGGGGAGTCTTTGGACAGTCGCACCGGCGATCACATCGACCTGTGGAACCGTGGCTTTACCGCCAGCCGGTATGACGATCCGTCCTATCGATCCAGGGCGATCTGGTTCTGGGAGCTTTTATGAACAAGGCTCGTTGCGCCGTATTCGTTGGCTGCTTGTTTTCGAGTCTGACTGCCTGTGCCGGGCAGCAAGCCGAACCGGCGACGCCAGCCGCAGCGGTGAATCAAGTCGTCTCGATGAACGGGCAACAGTTGACGTTGGTCAATGATCAACAACGCTGCGCGCTACGCAAACCAGACCAGACCCTACTGCCACTCGACTTGCCATGGCCCTGCCAATTCACTGTCGACAGACAAGACAAACCCCATGTCGAAACCTTCGGCAAGGTGCCCATTGTCATCGTTATTCATTTGACGGCAGCGGCTGAGGACAGTCCGGAGTGTCGGTCCGAGTATCGCGCCATACGCCAGATCAATGGGCAACTCGAACCCTCGATAATCGCCCGCACCGCCAGCTGCATGCGTGGCGCAGGTGACCAGAAGAATTACACGGGCCTTTTCACGTGGTAACCGAAATCGCCACCCGCGATCGCCTGCAACCGTCCTTGCTGGACCGGTTGACCGACGACGATCCGACCAACCCCAAGGAAAGCGCCGACAAGCGCGTGCTCTCCCTGACCCAATTGAAAGCCTCGGTGCTGCGTGACCTGGCGTGGCTGCTCAACACCACGTCATTGCTCAGCGCCGATGCCACGCTGCATACCCCGGCGGGCACATCGGTGGTGAATTTCGGGCTGCCGGCATTGGCCGGCAACAGCGCGTCGAACGTCGATGTCTCGGCCCTGGAAACCTTGATCCACCAGGCCATTGCCACCTTCGAACCGCGCATCCTGCGCCACACCCTGCGGGTGCGAGCCCGGGCGACGGCCGAGATGAACCACAACGCGTTGAGTTTCGAGATCGAAGGCGATCTCTGGGCCCAGCCGGTGCCCCTGCGCCTGATGCTGCAAACCGACCTGGACCTGGAAACCGGCCATGTGCGCGTGGTCAACGCCGACCAGCGGAGACGCTCGTGAACCCACGCCTGCTTGAGCTGTACAACCAGGAACTGCACCACGTGCGCGAAAGCGCCGCGGAGTTCGCCAAGGAATACCCCAAGATCGCCAGTCGGCTGAGCTTGTCCGGCATGGACTGCGCCGACCCATATGTCGAGCGCCTGCTGGAAGGCTTCGCCTACCTGACGGCGCGGGTGCAGCTCAAGCTCGACGCCGAGTACCCGACCTTCACCCACAACCTGCTGGAAATCGCCTACCCCCATTACCTGGCGCCGACGCCGTCGATGACCGTGGTGCAATTGCAGACCGACCCGGACGAAGGCTCGCTGAGCAGTGGTTTCCCGCTGCCCCGCGATACCGTCCTGCGCGCCGCCCTGGGGCGCGAAACCCAGACCTGCTGCGAGTACCGCACCGCCCACGCGGTGACGTTGTGGCCGTTGCAGGTCAGCCAGGCCGAATACTTCGGCAACCCGTCCGCCGTGCTCGGGCGCCTGGCCGCCAGCGAACCGAAAGCCAAGGCCGGCCTGCGCCTGACCCTGCGCACCGGCGCCGAACTGCCGTTCAACAGCCTGGCCCTGGACAACCTGCCGCTGTACTTGAGTGGCGCCGACGAACAGCCCTTCCGCCTCTACGAACAACTGCTGGGCAATGCCTGCGCGGTGTTCGCCCGCAAGCCCGGCGGCGACTGGGTGGAGCGGCTGCCGCAGGATGCGTTGCGCTCGCGCGGCTTCGACGACGCCGACGCCGCACTGCCGGTGGTACCGCGAGCCTTCCAGGGCTATCGCCTGTTGCAGGAATACTTCGCCCTGCCCCACCGTTTCCTGTTCGTCGACTTCACCCAGTTGAGCCACGCGGTCAAGCGTTGCGACGGCCGGGAGCTGGAGTTGATCGTGCTGTTCGACCGCCACGACCCAAGCCTGGAAGGCAGCGTCGGTGCTTCGCAGTTCCTGCCGTTCTGCACCCCTGCCATCAACCTGTTCCACAAGCGCCTGGATCGCATTCACTTGTCGGATCGGGTCAACGAACACCACGTAATCGCCGACCGCACCCGGCCGATGGATTTCGAAGTGCACTCGCTCAGCGGCCTCAACGGCCACGGCACCGGGCCGGAGCAACCGTTCCTGCCGTTCTACGCCGTGCGCGATCCATCCCGTTATGGCCGCGACCAGGCCTACTACACGGTGCGGCGCGAACCGCGCGTGCTGTCCAGCGATCAACGACGCAACGGCCCGCGCTCGACCTACATCGGCAGCGAAACCTTCGTCAGCCTGGTGGACAGCCAGCAAGCGCCTTATCGCCACGACCTGCGCCAACTGGGCGTGACCGCGCTGTGCACCAACCGCGACCTGCCGCTGTTCATGAGCGTGGGCAACGGCAAGACCGACTTCACCCTGGCCGACAGTGCGCCGGTTGGCGCGGTGCGCTGCGTGGCCGGGCCGAGCCGCCCACGGGCCAGCCATGCCCACGACGCCAAGGCCTGGCGATTGATCAGCCAGTTGTCGCTGAACTACCTGTCGTTGAGCGAACAAGGCCAAGGCGCAGCCGCCCTGCGTGAACTGCTGCGCCTGTACGGCGACAGCAACGACGCGGCGCTGCAATTGCAGATCGAAGGCCTGCGCGAAGTCAGCAGCAAAGCCTGTACCCGGCGCTTGCCGATGCCCGGCCCGATCGTGTTTGGTCGTGGCCTGGAGATCACCTTGGAATTTGATGAAAACGCGTTTCGCGGCACTGGGGTGTTCCTGCTCGGCGCGGTGTTCGAGCGCTTCCTGGCACGCTACGTGTCGATCAACAGTTTTACCGAGACGGTGATCCGAACCACCGAACGCGGCGAGATCATGCGATGGAAAGCCAAGCCCGGACATCGTCCGACCCTGTGAGTACCCTGGAAGCGATGCACCAGGAACCCTGGGAATACGATTTCTTCCAGGCGTTGCGGCGCATCGAGTGCGAATCCCCCGAGCTGCCGCGCCTGGGCCATTCCCTGCGCCTGGCCGATGACCCGCTGCGCCTCGGGCAACGGGCCGAATGCACCTTCGCCCCGGCCACCCTCGCCTCGGTGCAACCGGGCAGCGACGGTGCGCCGGCGCGCCTGGAGCAATTTTTCTTCGGCCTCGGCGGCCCCAACGGCCCGATGCCGCTGCACATCACCGAATACGTACGCGAACGCCAGCGCAACAACGCCGACAGCACCAGCAAACGCTTCCTCGATGTGTTTCACCACCGCCTGCTCAGCCTGTTTTATCGGGCCTGGGCCGAAGCGCGGCCAACGATCAGCCATGACCGCCCGGACGATGACTATTGGTCGGCGCGCCTGGCGGCACTCAGTGGCCGGGGCATGCCGAGCTTGCTCAACCAGGGGTTGATCCCCGACACGGCGAAGCTGCACTACAGCGGCCACCTGTCGGCGCAAACCCGCTACCCCGACGGTTTGAAGGCGATCCTCAGCGAGTACTTCGGCCTGCCGGTGGAGATCGAAGAGTACGTCGGCCAATGGCTGGAATTGCCCGAACGCAGCCGCGTCGGGGTCAACGCTCACCAATTGGGTGTGGACTTCTGCCTGGGCCGCTTCGTGTGGGATCGCCAGCACAAATTCCGCATTCGCCTGGGACCACTCAAGCTCGTTGACTACATGGGCATGCTGCCCGGCAGCCAACCGTTCAACGAACTGGTGGCCTGGGTCGCCGAATACCTGGGCCATGAGTTGGACTGGGACCTGAACCTGGTCCTGGAACAACCCGAAGTCCCGGCACTGCAACTCAATGGTCGTTTCCGCCTGGGCTTCAACACCTGGCTGGGCCGCCCCGAAACAGATGCCAACGATTTAATACTGGCCCGGCATTACGCCGAACAGGCCAACACCTCACAGACCTCAAGGAGCCATGAGCATGGGTGAAATCAGTCGCGCCGCGTTGTTCGGCAAACTCAACAGCGTGGCCTACAAAGCCATCGAAGCCGCCACCGTGTTCTGCAAGTTGCGCGGTAACCCTTATGTGGAACTGGCCCACTGGTTGCACCAGTTGCTGCAACTGCAGGACTCGGACCTGCACCGCATCATCCGCCAGTTCAACATCGAGCCGGCGCGCCTGGCACGCGACCTGACCGAAGCCCTGGACCGCCTGCCAAGGGGGTCGACATCCATCACCGACCTGTCGTCCCACGTGGAAGAAGCCGTGGAACGCGGCTGGGTCTACGGCAGCCTGATGTTCGGCGAAAGCCAGGTGCGCACCGGTTACCTGGTGCTGGGCATTCTCAAGACCCCGAGCCTGCGCCACGCGCTGCTGGGCCTGTCGTCGGAGTTCGACAAGGTCAAGGTCGAAGCCCTGAGCGAACGCTTTGACGAATACGTCGGCGACTCGCCGGAAAACGCCCTGACCGCCAGCGACGGCTTCAATGCCGGTGCCGTGCCGGGCGAAGCCAGCGGCGCCATGCCCCCCAGCGCCATGGGCAAGCAGGAAGCCCTCAAGCGCTTTACCGTCGACCTCACCGAGCAGGCCCGCAGCGGCAAGCTCGACCCCATCGTCGGCCGTGACGAAGAGATCCGCCAACTGGTGGACATCCTCATGCGCCGCCGGCAGAACAACCCGATCCTTACCGGTGAAGCCGGCGTGGGCAAGACCGCCGTGGTCGAAGGCTTTGCCCTGCGCATCGTCGCCGGCGACGTGCCGCCGGCCCTCAAGGACGTGGAACTGCGCAGCCTCGACGTTGGCCTGTTGCAAGCCGGCGCGAGCATGAAAGGTGAATTCGAACAGCGCCTGCGCCAAGTCATCGAAGACGTCCAGGCCTCCCCCAAGCCGATCATCCTGTTCATCGACGAAGCCCACACCCTGGTGGGTGCCGGTGGCGCCGCCGGCACGGGCGACGCGGCCAACCTGCTCAAGCCGGCGTTGGCCCGTGGCACCTTGCGCACCGTGGCCGCCACGACCTGGGCCGAGTACAAGAAGCACATCGAAAAAGACCCGGCCCTGACCCGCCGGTTCCAAGTGGTGCAAGTGGCCGAGCCGTCGGAAGACAAGGCCCTGCTGATGATGCGTGGCGTGGCTTCGACCATGGAAAAACACCACCAGGTGCAGATCCTCGACGAAGCCCTGGAAGCCTCGGTCAAGCTGTCTCACCGCTACATTCCCGCGCGCCAGCTGCCGGACAAATCCGTAAGCCTGCTGGACACCGCCTGCGCCCGCGTCGCCATCAGCCTGCACGCCGTACCGGCCGAAGTGGACGACAGCCGTCGGCGCATCGAAGCACTGGAAACCGAGCTGCAAATCATCGCCCGTGAACACGCCATTGGCGTGGTCATCGGCAGCCGCCAGACCCACAGCGAAACCCTGCTGAGCGCCGAGCGCGAACGCCTGGCCGAGCTTGAAAGCCGCTGGGCCGAAGAGAAAACCCTGGTGGACGAACTGCTGGCCACCCGCGCCACCTTGCGCGAACGCGTTGGCGTGGTGGACAGCGAAGACAACAGCGAAGTTTCCGACAACGAAAGCCACGCCCTGCGCGAAAAACTGGTGGACCTGCAACAGCGCCTGAGCGCCCTGCAAGGCGAAACCCCGCTGATCCTGCCGACCGTGGATTACCAGGCCGTGGCCTCGGTGGTGGCCGACTGGACCGGTATCCCGGTGGGTCGCATGGCACGCAACGAACTGGAGACCGTGCTCAACCTCGACCAGCACCTGAAAAAACGCATCATCGGCCAGGACCATGCCTTGCAGATGATCGCCAAGCGCATCCAGACCTCCCGCGCCGGCCTCGACAACCCGAGCAAGCCGATTGGTGTGTTCATGCTTGCTGGCACCTCCGGCGTGGGCAAGACTGAAACCGCCCTGGCCCTGGCCGAAGCCATGTACGGCGGCGAGCAGAACGTCATCACCATCAACATGAGCGAGTTCCAGGAAGCCCACACCGTGTCGACCCTCAAGGGCGCGCCACCGGGCTACATCGGTTATGGCGAAGGCGGCGTGCTGACCGAAGCCGTGCGGCGCAAACCGTACAGCGTGGTGCTGCTGGACGAGGTGGAAAAAGCCCACCCGGACGTGCATGAAATCTTCTTCCAAGTGTTCGACAAAGGCGTGATGGAGGATGGCGAAGGCCGAGTGATCGACTTCAAGAACACCTTGATCCTGCTGACCACCAACGCCGGCACCGAGTTGATTGCCCAGGTCTGCAAAGACCCGCAAAACGTGCCCGAGCCGGAAGACATCGCCAAGGCCCTGCGCCAACCGCTGCTGGAGATCTTCCCGCCAGCCTTGCTGGGCCGCCTGGTGACGATCCCGTACTACCCGCTCAGCGACGAGATGCTCAAGGCCATCACCCGCCTGCAACTCAACCGCATCAAGAAGCGCGTGGAGAGCACCCACAAAGTCGCCTTCGACTACGACGACGCGGTGATCGATTTGATCGTCTCGCGTTGCACCGAAACCGAAAGCGGCGGGCGCATGATCGACACCATCCTGACCAACAGCCTGCTGCCGGACATGAGCCGCGAGTTCCTGACCCGCATGCTCGAAGGCAAGGCTTTGGCCGGGGTGCGAATCAGCGCCGTGGACAACGAATTGCAGTACGACTTCAGTGACGCGGCCTGACTGTTAGGAACACAGTCACTCCTGTGGAAGATACCCTGTGGGAGCGAGCCTGCTCGCGATAGCGGAGTTACATTCAACATCAATGTTGACTGACACACCGCTATCGCGAGCAGGCTCGCTCCCACAGTAGGTTGCGTTCCTTCAGCTATTCACCTGCACGAGACCCTCGATGTTATTCAACCAAGCCACCCGCCTGGCCAAGATCACCAGCCCCCTCGGACCTGAGGTGCTGTTGCTCAAGGACATGGGCGGCGGTGAAGAATTGGGGCGGCTGTTCAACTACGAGTTGCAGTTGCACTCGCTGGACAACGCCATCGACCTCAACCAGCTGCTCGGCAAGCCCATGAGCGTGAGCCTGCAGCTCGATGGCGGTGGCGAGCGCTATTTCCATGGCATCGTCGCCCGTTGCAGCCAGAACGTCGACCAGGGCCAGTTCGCCAGTTACCAGGCCACCCTGCGCCCGTGGTTTTGGCTGCTGACCCGCACCTCCGATTGCCGGATTTTCCAGAACCTCACCATCCCGCAGATCATCAAGCAGGTGTTCCGCGACCTGGGCTTTTCCGATTTCGAAGACGCCCTGAGCCGGCCTTATCGCGAGTGGGAATACTGCGTGCAGTATCGCGAGACCAGTTTCGATTTCGTCAGCCGCCTGATGGAACAGGAAGGCATCTACTACTTCTTCCGTCATGAGCAGGGCCGCCATGTGCTGGTGCTGGCCGACGCCTACGGCGCCCACACCACGGCCCCCGGCTACGGCTCGGTGCCCTACTACCCGAAGAACGAGCAGCAACGCGAGCGCGACCACATCCACGACTGGCACCTGGCCCAGGAAGTCCAGCCCGGCTCGCTGGAACTCAACGACTACGATTTCCAGCGCCCCAGCGCGCGCATCGACGTACGCTCGGCCATGCCGCGTCCACACACGGCCGGCGACTATCCGCTGTATGACTACCCCGGCACCTACGTGCAGAGTCAGGACGGCGAGCACTACGCCCGCACCCGCATCGAGGCCTTGCAGAGCCTGCACGAACAGGTCGAACTGGCCGGCAACGCCCGGGGCCTGGGCTCGGGGCATCTGTTCAGCCTCACCGGCTTCACCCGCCAGGACCAGAACCGCGAGTACCTGATCGTCGGCGCCCGCTACTACATTTCCCAGGAAAGCGGCGAAACCGGCGGCGGCGCGCCTTCGGCGCAGTTCGAAAGCAGCCTCACCTGCCTGGACGCCCAACAGAGTTATCGTCCGCTGGCGACTACCCACCGCCCCATCGTCAAGGGTCCGCAAACCGCGTTGGTAGTCGGCCCCAAAGGCGAGGAAATCTGGACCGATCAGTTTGGCCGGGTGAAGGTGCACTTCTACTGGGACCGTCACGACCAATCCAACGAGAACAGCTCGTGCTGGATCCGGGTGTCGCAATCCTGGGCCGGCAAGAACTGGGGCTCGGTGCAGATCCCGCGCATTGGCCAGGAAGTGATCGTCAGCTTCCTTGAAGGCGACCCGGACCGCCCCATCGTCACCGGTCGTGTGTATAACGCCGAACAAACCGTGCCCTATGCGTTGCCCGCCAATGCCACGCAGAGCGGCACCAAAAGCCGTTCGAGCAAGGGCGGCACGCCAGCGAATTTCAACGAAATCCGCATGGAAGACAAGAAAGGCGCCGAGCAGCTGTACATCCATGCCGAGCGCAACCAGGACATCGTGGTCGAGGTGGACGAGAGCCATTCGGTGGGCCATGACCGCAACAAAAGCATCGGCCACAACGAAACCGTACGCATTGGCCAAGACCGACTGCGGGCAGTACAACGCAACGATGCCCTGGTCGTCGGCGGAACCAAGAGCGACAGCGTCGCGACCCAGTACCTCATGGAGGCGGGGTCGCAGATTCGACTGGTGTGTGGCAAAAGCGTGCTGGAGTTCAATGCCAGTGGCGAAATCAATATCTCGGGCACCGCGTTCAATATCTACGCCAGTGGCAATGGCAACATCGACACCGGCGGCCGTCTGGACCTCAACTCCGGTGGCGCCGGCGAAGTGGATGCCAAAGGCAAGGGCATCAAGGGTGTGATTGATGCGGCGGTAAAAGCATTGTTCCCGGCAAAGGCCAAACGCTGAGGTTCATGGCAGGAACGTTGTGGGAGCTGCCGAAGGCTCGGGCCGCGTTCGGACGATCTTTTGATCTTTCGCTTGAGACTCAAGTGTCTGGGGAAGGATCGCAGCCTCGTTGCACTCGACAGCTCCTACAACGCAGCCCAGCGGAAGCAATATCACGCGTTCGTAAGCATGTATTGGCCAGGCTGCGTCCACGCGACTCGCAAGTACTTGCCGCTCAGCAGTTGCTCGTCACGGAGATATTCGAACACTTCGCAGGGACACCATTCCTTGCCCGCCGAAAAGGCCACCCGCAAAGAACGCAGCTCATCGAAGACCTTAGCCTTGCGCTTGTCGTCCGCGACGCGCAAAAGGTAGATATCTTGTTCTGCCGCATTCGAAAACC
Source organism: Pseudomonas sp. RL_105y_Pfl2_101 (assembly GCF_963970585.1). Taxonomy (NCBI): domain Bacteria; kingdom Pseudomonadati; phylum Pseudomonadota; class Gammaproteobacteria; order Pseudomonadales; family Pseudomonadaceae; genus Pseudomonas; species Pseudomonas sp. RL_105y_Pfl2_101. The sequence continues at coordinate 18,589 of NZ_CAXAPG010000005.1, read as the reverse complement.
CGATGGCACGCAGGGGAGAATCCAGCGCGTGATCCATGATTCGAACACGAATCGAGTCACCGTCGGCTCTTTCCACGTAGGCCTTCAGCACATCATTCATCACTCAGCGATTGACCGGCACGAAGTCAGGGCCGCCCAGCTGATCCCGGACGCCCAGAGCGGTGCGCATCAGCGGCGCCCACAGGCCCTTCTGGCTGTTCCAGCTGCCGCCCGCCCACCGCGTGTCCTGGACGAGCTCAGCCTTGTTGAGCTCAAGCTGCCGCTGGAGGGCCAGCGCCACCGCGCCCATATCGACCTCGAACAGGTCGGCATAAAGCCCCTCGGGTTGTGTCTGCTTTTTGCTCAGGCAAAGCCGGTAGTACCAGACCCACACCGCGGCGACATAAATCGCCCGATTACGATCAGGATAGCTCGCGAGAATCTTGAGCAAAGCCGCCACTAGGCGCTCAGGGAACTGGGGGTCGCGGGTCTGTTGCCAGTAACGCAGCACCCGCAAATCGAAAGCCGCGACGATGTTCTGCGGTTCTTCGTTGTCGTTCTGGGCTTCTTGGAAGTAGAACCGCTCGCCGACAAGGAATTTGTCCAGCTCGTCATTAGCCAGGGCCAGTTGCCATACGTTGTCCAGGTTGGCACTCATTGGATTCTCACTACCTCCGTGTAGGCGAGCCCGCCTCACCTTCCTTGCCCTTCGACGATCAGATGGCGGTGCCGCGATTCGTTCCCGGTTGGACAATCAATAGCTCGTCCAACTCACGCTTTCTGCAACGCACCACAAACGGTAGCGCGGCGTCCGGGTCACGCCTGAACAGCTCAAAAGCCGCCTGATTGATTTCATAGTATTCCTCGTAGTCGGCCATGCCGTTGCTGACCGGTATGGACACATAGAACCGACCCGAGTCTTGTTCGATGCCCACGGAAAACATGTGCTCGCGACTGACCAGAACATCTTGAAATTTCATGACTTGCCTACCTCTACCGTCATAGCGGCGTCCAACTGAAGTCTTTGGGCAAAATGCCCCCGGCATCGATGACCGCCTCGCTGGCACCGGTCGGCAGCTTGCCGCCAGGAATCCAGAACTCGTTAGCACCGGCCTCGTTACCTGAAGGAATCCGCAGGTTCATGTCTTTAGGCGCGGGGATATCGACCCGCACCAGGGTACTACTTTCCAGGGTATTTTCTGGAAGCCCAAGCGCCTTCTCCAATGCCCTCTTGTCGCCCTTGGCATTGGCAATCAATTGATCGGCTTCAGCCTTGGGCATCAGGAACGTCGTGCCGTCGCGCTGGGCGATGCCGTACTTATCCAGGTTGTTCTTTGTGGTGAAGCGTGAGGCGCCGTTTTCGAACTGGCCCAGGTGTTCTTTCACATACTGCGGTGACAGGTACGTGTCGGCGTCGGGTCGAGCCCCCTTCGGCATGGCCAGAATGTCGGCCTCGGTCACGCCCGGCTTGTACTTGGGCGGCGGCAGTTCGGCAGGCTTGGCCGCCTTCGCCATTTTCGGACTCAGCCCCAGCATTGCCATACCGGCGACACCTTGCAGCAAGTCCCGATAGCCTGGCCCCAGACGATCACCTAAATCGCCTAGCAGCTCCATGCCCCCCAGGATCAACCCGCCCACCACCACGAATTCGACAAGAACGGCGATACCTGCCATGGCGGCCATGACCAATGCCGCACCGGCCGCCAACAACCCCAATACCTCCAACCCGGTGTGCATCCAGCCTTCAAGATCCAGGACAAACGCCACCGACACCGTCGGCCCACCGATGAACGTATTCGGGCTGCCGCTCTTGATGTGAGCACCGCAGACCATTTTGCTGTGCAGGCGCGCGGCCGGTTTGCCGTTGATGAAGACCGTGGCGCTGCCTTCGGCGATCAGCACCGGAAAGGGCCAGATCGGATGGTTCAGCGGCAGCCCGGTGCAGGAAGATGACGTGTCTTCGCCCGCCCGCATGGCATTGCGGTCGTTGATGTAGACGTTGAAGCTGCCCACTATCAACGCCCCCGTGGTGGGCTCGGGCAGGTTGAAGATGGTGGAGAGGCCCTTGACGATCTGGAACATCGACAAACCGCCGGCCGCAATCGAACCGGCCATGATCGCCAGCGCCACGCCGCCGGTGGCGACCGTCGCGGCAACGACCGCGGCACCGATCAAAGCACCGGCCACGGCGCCGGCGACCATTGCGGCCAACCCGAACCCGTGGGCTATTTCATCACCCAGACGTGCTGCTGCCTGTGCATCCATTGCGCGCATCTACCTTACTGATTCGTATGACTGCTCAGTGGGACGTGTCGATGCTCAGACAATCGGCGGCTGTGGCTTGAACGAATGCATCGCCAGCTTCCAGGCCGGCTCGTGATAGGCGAAATCAGTCGGTGTGGTGGTCAAGGTGGTGATCAGCACCGAGGGCTTACGCTCGATGAACACCTGGCGCAGCATCAGGTCGCGCCCCTCGCGTTGCCAGGTGTAATCCAGCAACGTGGTGGTGTGCCCTTGCAGCACCGTGTCCCAGCGCTGCACCAGCTTGAAGCCCGGCAACTGCTGCTCCGCGCTTTTGAGTTGGCGGTCCACGTACTCGGCAAAAGGAGCGTCGCCCTGGCTGGCATCGCGGCTGATGACGAAACTGGCTTCTTTAGCAGGACCGACTGCCGGCAGCTTGAAAATATTGATGCTCTGGTCCTGCCAGGTATCGGGGATTTCGAGATCGGCTTCTTGAATGCGGTAAGAGGTCACAGTAATCGCTTTCCATGGACGTGAGGTGACGCGCGAAGGAGCAGATATTCAAGTAATGCCTGGTAACAATCAAGAACCGGGTTCCTCTGCCTCACGTAAGGCACTACATTATGCGATCAGCGTCACTACTCTAGCTATCAAGCGCCCCGTAGGAGCTGCCGAAGGCTGCGATCTTTTGATCTTTCGCTTTAGACTCAAGGGTCTGGGCAAAGATCGCAGCCTCGCGTTGCTCGACAGCTCCTACGGGAATGCAAGGCATCAACAAGGGATAATTGATGTTATTCAACCAAGCCTCACGCCTGGCCAAGGTCACCAGCCCCCTGGGACTCGAGGTGCTGTTGCTCAAAGACATGGGCGGTGGCGAAGAGCTGGGGCGGCTGTTCAACTACGAGTTGCAGTTGCACTCGCTGGACAACGCCATCGACCTCAACCAGTTGCTCGGCAAGCCCATGTGCGTGAGCCTGCAGCTCGATGGCGGGGGCGAGCGCTATTTCCATGGCATCGTCGCCCGTTGCAGCCAGAACGTCGACCAGGGCCAGTTCGCCAGTTACCAGGCCACCCTGCGCCCGTGGTTTTGGCTGCTGACCCGCACCTCCGATTGCCGGATTTTCCAGAACCTCACCATCCCGCAGATCATCAAGCAGGTGTTCCGCGACCTGGGTTTTTCCGATTTCGAAGACGCCCTGAGCCGGCCTTATCGCGAGTGGGAATACTGCGTGCAGTATCGCGAGACCAGTTTCGACTTTGTCAGCCGCCTGATGGAGCAGGAAGGGATCTACTACTTCTTCCGCCATGAGCAGGGCCGCCATGTGCTGGTGCTGGCCGACGCCTATGGCGCCCACACCACGGCCCCCGGCTACGGCTCGGTGCCGTACTACCCGAAGAACGAGCAGCAGCGCGAGCGCGACCACATCCACGACTGGCACCTGGCCCAGGAAGTCCAGCCGGGTTCGCTTGAGCTCAACGACTACGATTTCCAGCGCCCCAGCGCGCGCATCGACGTGCGCTCGGCCATGCCGCGTCCACACACGGCCGGCGACTATCCGCTGTATGACTACCCCGGCACTTACGTGCAGAGCCAGGACGGCGAACACTACGCCCGCACCCGCATCGAAGCCTTGCAGAGCCTGCATGAACAGGTGGAATTGGCGGGTAACGCCCGGGGCCTGGGCTCGGGGCATCTGTTCAGCCTCACTGGCTTCAGCCGCCAGGACCAGAACCGCGAATACCTGATCGTCGGCGCTCGTTACTACCTCTCCCAGGAGAGCGGCGAAACCGGTGGTGGCGCGCCGACCGCGCAGTTCGAAAGCAGCCTGACCTGCATCGACGCCCAGCAGAGTTATCGTCCGCTGGCGACTACCCACCGCCCCATCGTCAAAGGCCCGCAAACCGCATTGGTGGTCGGCCCCAAAGGCGAGGAAATCTGGACCGACCAATTCGGCCGGGTAAAGGTGCATTTCTACTGGGACCGTCACGACCAATCCAACGAAAACAGCTCGTGCTGGATTCGTGTGTCGCAATCCTGGGCCGGGAAAAACTGGGGTTCGATGCAGATCCCGCGCATCGGCCAGGAAGTGATCGTCAGTTTCCTCGAAGGCGACCCGGATCGGCCGATCATCACCGGCCGCGTCTACAACGCCGAACAGACCGTGCCCTACGACCTGCCAGATAACGCGACCCAGAGCGGCATGAAAAGCCGTTCGAGCAAGGGCGGCACGCCGGCGAACTTCAACGAAATCCGCATGGAAGACAAGAAAGGCGCCGAGCAGTTGTACATCCACGCCGAGCGCAACCAGGACATCGTGGTTGAAGTGGACGAGAGCCATTCGGTGGGTCACGACCGCAACAAGAGCATCGGCCACAACGAAACGGTGACCATCGGCAACAACCGCCTGCGCATCGTCAAGCAGGAGGACATCCTCTCGGTGGGCCAGCGCAAGACCGACAGCATCAGCCAGAGCTACGTGATTGAAGTGGGCGAAAACCTGCGCCTGGTGTGCGGCGAAAGCATCCTGGAGCTCAACGCCAGCGGCCAGATCAACCTGACCGGCGTACAGATCAGCTTCTACGCCAGCGGCGATGCCGAGTTCAACACCGGCGGCGTGCTGCACCTGAACAACGGCGGCGGCCCGGGTGCCACGCCGGACGGCCAGGGCGTCAAGGGCAGCATCGATGCCAACATCCAAGCCGCGTTCCCTGCACCCAAGGGCTAACCTCGAGATTTTTGCGCCATGACTTACCGCCTCAATGAATTCCAGTTCCAGCTGCCGCCCAGCGAATTGCTGGACGCGACAATCAACATCCTCAAGTTCCCCGAACTGGGCACGTCCTTGATCGTCAGCCGCAGTTTGCTGGCCGAGGGCGAGACCCTGCAAAGCAACCTCGACGACCAGCTCAAGCGCCTGGAAAAACAGGTCCAGGACCTGCGCTGCCAACCGGGCGCCACCGTGCGCGTAGGCGCCAACCAGGAAGTCGAAGCCATCGAACTGCGCAGCCAGTTCAACAAGGGCAATGAAAAGGTCTTCCAGTTCCAACTGGCCCTGGTGCTGCCCGGCACCCGCAAAATGCTTGCTCTGAGCTACGTGAAAGCCGAGAAACTGGGCGATGCCGAAGCGGCGCATTGGGCAACGATCAAGGGTTCGCTGCTGTTCGACGTTCTGGCTTGATGAGCACCTTGCATGTCTGACGCACTCTGGGCCGCTCGGCTAGGCGACGCGCTGAACCACACCTCGATGATGGCCGATATCCTCGGCGGCGTCCTGGAAGTGGCCGCGAACATTGCGATCACCGCGGTAGCGACGGCTGCCGTGGTCGCGGCCACGGGCATTACCGTTGCCACCGGCGGCTTGGGTTGCTTCCTGCTCGGCGCGGTGGTGGGCGCCGTGGTCGGCCTCGCCATGAGCAAGACCGGGGCCGACAAGGGGCTAAGCGACATATGCGAGGGCATCGGCAACGCCCTCTTCCCGCCCACGGTGCAGGCCAACATCCTCACCGGCTCCACCGACACCTTGACCAACAACATCCCTGCCGCCCGCGCCGCCGGGGCGATCGAGTCCCATGTCGCGCCGGCCGGTACCGAACTTGAAGCACCCGAAGCCGAACCCAGCTACCTGGACATGGCCGAGAATTTCTTCTCGCAGATGTGGCGTCCCACGGTCGCCGTGCCCGCGCCCGGTGCCGTGCCCAAGCCGCTGGACATGATCACCTGCATGAAACACCCGCCGATGCCGCCGCAGTTCCTGGCCGAAGGCTCGGACAAAGTCACCATCAACGGTCAGCCCGCCGTGCGCAGCGGCGACCGCAGCACCTGCGATGCGACCGTGGTATCAGCCGGGCTGATTTCCCCTGACGTGACCATTGGTGGCGGTTCGGTGGTGGTGCGCGAGATCCGCAGCGGCAAGACCCCGGGCGTCGGGCTGGCGGTCACGGCGCTGCTGATGCTCAAGGGCGGCAAGGGTAAATTCCTCAGTAACCTGCCGTGCATGTTGGTCGGCGGTGCGGCGTCGATGGCGGTCAGTAGCGCGATGGGTGCCGCAGCCAACGCCGCGATGGGCTCCTCGAACCCCGTGCACGCCGCCACCGGGGCCAAAGTGCTGGGCGATGTCGAGGAGATGGACTTCGTCCTGCCCGGCATCTTGCCGATCGACTGGCAACGCTTCTACAACAGCCGCGACGAACGCCGCGACGGGCTGTTCGGTGCCGGTTGGAGCGTGCCCTACGAGGTACGCGTCGAAATCCTGCCCCATCCAGACGGCGGCGAAACCCTGGTCTATAGCGACGAACAGGGCCGACGCATCGACATGGGCTCCATCCCGTTGGGCGGTGCCGTGTTCAGTGCCGGTGAAGGCCTCAGCGTGCGACGGCATGCCAACGGCGAGCTGCTGATAGAGAGCGCGGACGGGCTGTACCGCTTGTTCGAACCCACGCCAGCCAATGCAGCGCTGCTGCGCCTGGACCAACTGGGTGACCGCAACCACAACCGTATCCACCTGGAATACGACGATAACGGACGCCTGGCGCAACTGCGTGACACCTTCGACCTGACCCGCATCGCACTGGCGTATGACGAGCGCTGGCCACAACGAGTCAGCCGGATCGACCGCCTCTATGCCGATCAACGCCGGGAAGTGCTGATGCACTATGGCTACGACGGCCAGGGCGATCTGGCACAGGTCCGTCAGTCCAACGACCAGGTGAAACGTCGCTACACCTACGACGCCGGGCGGCGAATGGTGGAACACCAACTGCCTACCGGGCTTCGCTGTTTCTATGAATGGGCGTTGGTTGAAAACCTGGAATGGCGCGTGGTTCGCCACTGGACCGACGCGGGCGACGCCTACACCTTCGATTACGACCTGGCCGCCGGGACCACGCGCATCACCGACGGTTTGCAGCGCATCAGCACCCGTCGCTGGGATACCCGCTATCGGATCACCGAAACCACCGACGCGTTGGATCGCACCTGGACCTTCCAGTGGAACGACGAAAGCCAGTTGCTGGGGGCGACCGATCCCAACGGCGGACAACATCAGTTCAGCTATGACGAAGCGGGCAACCTCTGCGAAACCCGCGACCCGCTGGGGCGCAGCGAGTCAACCCTGTGGCTCGAACACTGGGCCCTGCCCCTGGCTGAAACCGATGCCGCGGGAAATACCTGGCAGTACCACTATGACGCGCGGGGCAACCGCATTCGCGAAACCGACCCGCTGGGCCGCGTCACCCGCTATCGCCACGACGCCCACGGCCAAGTGGTGGAGGTCATCGACGCCACCGGCAAAAGCAAGACCATGCGCTGGACGGCGCTTGGGCAACTCAGCGAACACACCGATTGTTCCGGTTACACCACACGGTTGAGCTATTGCGAGCGCGGGCTGTTGCTCAGCAGCACCGACGCACTGGGAGAGCGGACGCTTTTCAGCTACGACGACCAGGGTCGGCTGCTGAGCAAGCAACTGCCGGACGGGCGCACCGAGCACTATCAGCGTGACGCAAGCGGACAGTTGATCGGCTATAGCGACCCGGCTGGACACACGACAAATTTCCAACACACCCTAAGCGGTCAACTGCGGGTGCGCACCGACGCCCATGGCCGCCGGGTGGAGCTGAGCTACGACAACTACGGACGCCTCCTGGCCCTGACCAACGAAAACGGTGAGCGCTACCGGTTTGCCTGGGACGCCGCCGACCGCTTGACCGCCCAACACAGCCTGGACGGCAGCCTCAAGCGCTACGCCTACGACCCGCTGGACAACGTCACCCGCATGGAAGCGCTCGCGGTGCCCGGCAGCACCGACCTGGACCTCTCGCCCCAAGCCCCCATCATTCATGAGCTGGAGCGCGATGCGATGGGGCGACTGGTGGCGAAAGTCACCGCAGACGGACGCACCGAGTACCGCTATGACGCGCTCGACCAGGTCAACGCGATCACCTTCACCAGCCAGACCGGTGAAGTACAAAGCCTGGGCTTGCGTTACGACGCCCTGGGGCAATTGATTACCGAGCAAGGCTGGGCGGGGAACCTCGAACATCGCTATGACGAACTGGGCAACCTGACCCAGACGCTGCTTCCCGACGGTCGTTGGCTGAACCGCCTGCACTATGGCAGCGGTCACCTGCACCAGATCAACCTCGACGGCCAGGTCATCAGCGATTTCGAACGCGACCGCCTGCACCGCGAAGTGCTGCGCACCCAGGGGCGCCAGAGCACCCGCAGCGAATACGACCGCAGTGGCCGCCTGCGGGCCCGTCAGCGGCGGCAACAGGGTCAGTCCACGCTGCTGCCGCCCGTGGCGCAATCGCTGTTTGGTTATGACGCCAGCGATCAGCGGGTGGAGCGCTTCGACAGCCAGCCCGAAGCGTCCCATCGCCAATTGCTGCACTATGACGCCACCGGCCGCATTCTCGCCAGCCAGGACAACCTTCAAGGCCAGCGTGAAAGCTTCGCCTATGACCCGGCCGCCAACCTGCTGGACGGTCTGGGCACAGGCCAGGTCGCGCAAAACCGCTTGTTGACCTACCAGGACAAGCGCTACCGCTATGACGGTTTCGGTCGCATGGTGGAAAAACGCAGCGCCCGACGTGGCGTCCAGCGTTTTCGCTACGATGCTGAACAACGCCTGGTGGAAGTGCGCAACGATAACGGCTCGGTCGTAAAAATGACTTATGACCCGTTGGGTCGACGCATCGAAAAAGCCGAGTACGACCGCCACGCCACGCTGCTCAACCGCACCCGTTTCACCTGGGATGCGCTGCAACTTTTGCAGGAACACCGCGACAGCCAGACCAGCCTCTACATCTACGCCGACGACAGCCACGAACCCCTGGCGAGGGTCGACGGCCTGGGCGAGCAACAGAAGGTCCGTTATTACCACAACGACCTCAACGGCCTGCCCGAACAGCTCTCGGAAGCCGACGGCCACACACTCTGGCGAGCCCGTTACCAAGTGTGGGGCAACACCGCCGAAGAGTTGCGCGAACCGTATTACATCGAAGAGCAGAACCTGCGCTTCCAAGGTCAATACCTGGACCGCGAAACCGGGCTGCACTACAACACCCTGCGTTTCTACGACCCGGACATCGGCCGCTTCACCACACCGGACCCCATCGGCTTAGCTGGAGGGCTGAACCTCTACCAGTACGCGCCGAACCCGGTGAGTTGGATCGACCCCTTCGGGCTGATGAAATGCTCGACGCCGCCCAAGGGTCGCAAGGTCAACCGAACGGTGTATCGCTTTGAAGAGCCGGGGCGGATCAGCACGACTTGGACGGCGCACAAGTGGAACGTCGCCTCCAGGCACCGTTACACCGCCCCCGGCCTGGGCGGTGTCTATGGCGCCAACTCACGCAAGACCGCCATGGGCGAAGTCAATCACTGGGGCGTGGACCTGTCCACACGGGTGCTGGTCAGCAAGAAAGTGCAGCTCAACAACGTCCTGGACCTGACCCGGGCCGATGTGCGCAAACAATTGGGGGTCTCCCTCAAGAGCATTACCGGCGACAAATACACCCAGACCCATCAAATCGGCGCCTGGGCCAAGGCTAATGGTTATGATGGGATCCTGGCGCCGTCGGCGCGAAACCCGACCGGCAGCAACTTGATTTCCTTTGCAGGTTTTTAGAATGGGACTGGAAGACGAATACGTCGGCGATGCCGATTGGCAGCATTTCGTGCGGTTGTACGAAGAGGACTACCTCGACGACAACGCGCGCGCGCTGGCCAAGGCCATGGATGACAACCTCGACATGGCCGTCGTGCTCTACGGAAAAAGAGGGCTCAAGGAAGGGTTCTGGTGGCTGGAACAGACCGTGCCCGCCCTGGGCAACAAACGCCCGGTCGATTGCCTCAAGACCCCGAAACTGATCAAGCGCCTGAGAATGGCCCTGATGAGCATGCCGTAACCCACAAGGACACAGATGCAATGGAAGGCATCAAATTGCTTGAACTCACGGTCATCGGCCGCCCTACCCGCCTGAGCAACGTGCATGTCTGACGCGCTCTGGGCCGCCCGCCTGGGCGATGCACTCAACCACACCTCGATGATGGCCGACATCCTTGGCGGCGTATTGGAGGTGGCGGCCAACATCGCGATCACCGCGCTGGCGACCGCCGCCGTGGTCGCGGCCACGGGCATCACCGTGGTCACCGGCGGCCTGGGTTGCTTCGTCCTGGGCCTGGTGGTGGGCACCATCGTCGGCCTGGCCATGAGCAAGACCGGGGCCGACAAAGGCCTGAGCAATATATGCGAGGGCATCGGCAACGCCCTCTTTCCGCCCACGGTGCAGGCCAACATCCTCACCGGCTCCAAAGACACCCTCACCAACAACATCCCCGCGGCCCGCGCCGCCGGGGCGATTGAATCCCATGTCGCCCCGGCAGGCACCGAGCTTGAAGCCCCCGAGCCTGAGGAAGAGCCCAGCTACCTGGACATGGCCGGGAATTTCTTCTCGCAAATGTGGCGCCCCACCGTCGCAACGCCCGCCCCCGGTGCCGTGCCCAAGCCGGAAGACCTGGTCATCTGCACCAAGCATCCGCCGATGCCACCGCAGTTCATGGCCGAAGGTTCGGACAAGGTCACCATCAACGGCCAGCCCGCCGTGCGCAGCGGCGACCGCAGCACCTGCGATGCGACCGTAGTGTCGGCCGGGCTGATTTCCCCTGACGTGACCATTGGCGGCGGCTCGGTGGTGGTGCGCGAGATCCGCAGCGGCAAGACCCCGGGCGTAGGCCTGGCGGTCACCGCGCTGCTGATGCTCAAGGGCGGCAAGGGCAAGTTCTTCAGCAAACTGCCGTGCATGCTGGTGGGCGGCGCGGTGTCCATGGCCGCCAGCAGCGCGGCGAACGCAGCCGCCAACGCCGCCCTGGGTTCGTCGAACCCGGTGCACGCCGCTACCGGGGCCAAGGTGCTAGGCGGTGACGAGGACCTGGATTTCGTCTTGCCCGGCATCCTGCCGATTGACTGGCAGCGCGTGTACAACAGCCGCGACGAACGCCGTGACAGCCTGTTCGGCGCCGGCTGGAGCGTCGCCTACGAAGTCCAGGTAGAAATCCTGCCCCATCCCGAGGGCGGCGAAACCCTGGTCTACACCGACGAACAAGGCCGGCCCATCGACATGGGTTCCATCCCCTTGGGCGGCGCGGTGTTCAGCGCCGGTGAAGGCCTGGCCGTGCGCCGCCATGTGAACGGGCAATTGCTGATCGAAAGCGAAGACGGCCTGTACCGCTTGTTCGAACCTTCGCCCGCCAACCCATCACACCTGCGCCTGAACCAGCTGGGTGACCGCAACGACAACCGCATCCACCTCGACTACGACGACGCCGGACGCCTGGTGCGGCTGCGCGACACCTTCGACCTGGTGCAAGTCGAGCTGATCCGCGCAGGCGAACGCGTCACCCACATCGAACGCCTCTACCCCGACCAATCGCGCGAGGTGCTGGTCAGCTACGCCTACGACGCGGCGAACACCCTCGCCGAAGTGCGCGACGCCACCGGCCAGGTGCAACGGCGCTTCAGCTACGACGCCGGGCAACGGATGGTCGAGCACCAGTTGCCCAGCGGCCTGCACTGCTTCTACGAATGGGCCCTGATCGACGACCAGGAATGGCGCGTGGTCCGGCACTGGACCGACGAAGGCGACGCCTACCAGTTCGACTATGACCTCAAGGCCGGCATCACCCGCATCAGCGACAGTTTGCAGCGCGTCAGCACCCGGCACTGGAACAGCCAGCACCAGATCACCCAGTTCACTGACAACCTCGGCCAGACGTGGTTGTTCGAATGGAACGATGAGCGCCAGTTGCTCAGCGCCACCGATCCACAGGGCGGCCAGTACACATTCAGCTACGACGAAGCCGGCAACCTGCTCAGCGAAACCGACCCGTTGGGCCGCAGCGGTTCGACGTTATGGCTCGAACACTGGGCCCTGCCGCTGGTGGACACCGACGCCGTCGGCCACAGCTGGAAATACCGCTACGATCAACGCGGCAACTGCACCGCGGAAACCGACCCGCTGGGCCACATCACCCGCTACCGCTACGACACCCATGGCCAAGTCGTGGAGATCATCGACGCCACCGGCAAAAGCAAGAAGCTGCGCTGGAACCCGTTCGGCCAATTGGTGGAACACGTCGATTGCTCGGGTTACCCGACGCGCTTCAGCTACGACGCGCGCGGTTACCTGCAAACCATCACCGACGCCCTCGGCGAGCGCACCCAATTCCGCTACGACGCCCAGGGGCGTCTGCTCAGCAGCCAATTGCCGGACGGCCGCACCGAACACTACCAGCGCGACACCGCCGGCCAACTCACCGGCTACACCGACCCGGCCGGGCACACCACGCGCTACCAACACAACCGCCGCGGCCAGGTCCGCCAGCGCACCGACGCCCAGGGCCGGCAGGTGCAGTTTGCCTACGACAGCTTCGGCCGGCTGCAAGCGCTGACCAACGAGAATGGCGAGAGCTACCGGTTTGCCTGGGATATCGGGGATCGGTTGACCGAACAACAAGACCTGGACGGCAGCGCCAAGCGCTACGACTACGACCGCCTCGACAACGTCGCGGCGGTGACGGCGATGCCTGCGCCGTACGGCACGGGCCTGGCGCTCATTCCCGAAACACCGCCGGCGCCCATCGTCCATCGCCTGGAACGCGACGCCGTGGGCCGGCTGATCGCCAAAGTCACCGACGATGGCCGCACTGAATACAGCTACGACCCGCTGGACCAACTCACCGCCGTCACCTTCACCGACCTGCAAGGCAACGCGCAAACCCTGAGCTTCGCCTACGACGCCCTCGGCCAGTTGCTCGCCGAAAACAGCGCCGCCGGCAGCCTGCAACACCACTACGACGAACTCGGCAACCTGATCCAGACCCAACTGCCCGATGGCCGCTGGGTCAACCGCCTGTACTACGGCAGCGGCCACCTGCACCAGATCAACCTCGACGGCCAGGTCATCAGCGACTTCGAACGCGACCGCCTGCACCGCGAAGTGCTGCGCACCCAAGGGCAAATCAGCACCCGCAGCGAATACGACCGCAGCGGCCGCCTGCGCGCACGGCAACGCCGCCACAGCAGCCAACCCTCGCTGTTGCCGGCGGCGGTGCAAAAACACTTCGAGTACGACCCCGCCGACAACCTCATCGGCAAACTCGACCAGCAACCCGCCGCGCAACAGCGCCAGCTCCTGCACTACGACGCCACCGGCCGCATCATCGCCAGCCAGGACAGCCTGCACGGCCAGCGCGAGACCTTCACCTACGACGCCGCCGCCAACCTGCTCGACGGCCCAGCGCCCGGCGCCGGATTGGTGGTGCACAACAAACTGCTGACCTATCAGGACAAGCGCTACCGCTACGACGCCTTCGGCCGGATGATCGAAAAACGCAGCGCCAAACGCGGCGTGCAGCACTTTGCCTACGACGCCGAAAGCCGCTTGATCGAGGTGCGCAGCGACAACGGCAGCGTGGTGAAAATGGCCTACGACCCGCTGGGCCGGCGCATCGAAAAAACCGAACACGACAGCAATGGTTACCCGCTGGGCGAAACCCGTTTCACCTGGGATGGCCTGCGCCTGTTGCAGGAACACCGCCACCAGCAAACCAGCCTGTACCTCTATGAAGACGACGGCTACGAACCCCTGGCCCGCGTCGACGGCAGCGGCCCGCTGCAAAAGATCCGCTACTACCACAACGACCTCAACGGCCTGCCGGAACAACTCACCGAAGCCGACGGACACAACGTTTGGCAGGCGACGTATCGGGTGTGGGGCAATACGCTGGAGGAAGTGCGCGAGCCGTATTACATCGAAGAGCAGAATTTGCGGTTCCAAGGGCAGTACCTGGATCGGGAAACGGGGCTACATTTCAATACGTTCAGGTTTTATGATCCGGATGTGGGACGGTTTACTACGCCGGATCCGATTGGGTTGGCGGGTGGATTCAACCTCTATCAATACGCACCGAATCCTATTGGGTGGGTGGATCCTTGGGGTTGGGAAGTTTGTCGACTCAGCGCCTCACAGAAGAGAGCGATGGGTCCTGCGCCTAAGGGTATGGTGAAGCCGCACTACCATCATATCGTCCGCGAAAAAGCTCCGAAAAGCTGGAAAGCGCAAAATCGAAAATACATTACCGACTCGCAAAAAATTCTGGCCAAACACAAAATCGGCCTGAACGACGATCCGCGCAACTTCACTTGGGCCCAAAATGGTGGGGGAAATCACTCGGTAGCCAGCGCGAAAAAGGTTTATGAAATTCTTCAGAAAGCGGACATCGGTGGGACGGCCAGTGTCGAAAACGCATTGAAAAAAATGGGTGATCAAATGGCAAAAGGAATTTTTTAAATGACCAACCCAGAAGAAATTTATGAGAAGAACATCGAGACTTTATCCGTCATTCATGCCGACATCGCCTCGGGAAATGAAGCCTCGCTAAAAAAGCATCTGGAGGAAAATCCCGCTCTATTGCACCTGCCCCTGTATGGCCTTGAGGGGCAGGAGACGTTACTGCACATGGCTGCCGAACAGGGTCAAACCGAAGTTTGCCGCTTATTGGTGGCTTTAGGTATCGCACTGGACCAACCTGCCGCGAGTTCCGGCAACAGCACCCCCCTTGCCGCCGCCGCCGGCAACGGGCATCTGCAAACATGCCAATGGTTTCTTGAGGCTGGTGCCTTGGTAGACGGTTGGCCTGACAGCATAACCACCCCGCTGATTGACGCGATCACCTCCGGGCACCAGCACATCGTCAATCTTCTTATAGAACACCATGCCGACATCAATCGACTACACACCCGGCTGAATACCGCGCCGTTGGACATCGCCAATACCTGGGGATTTACAGACATGGCGGCCGTCTTAAGAAATGCCGGGGCCGTCAGTATCATGGACGTTATTGAGAACCCGGCCGAAGAATTCGGCGGACCTATAGCCACTTTCGTGCACAACACAGCAGGTTGGGTTTTACCCGCGCAACTAAGTCCCTTCAGTAATGAAGCGGGGCTGGAGCTGCGTATCAGCTGCATCGAGGGTAAGAACAAGTTCAAGTTACTCTTCACCATCGGACTTTTTGCCAAAAGCCCTCATACCGAATTATTCGTATGCTTGCCCGGCGACTGGCCTCTCACGCAGCAAGGTTTTCCCCCGCACAGTCCTTGGGTTTTCCCGGTTGAGTTGCTCTCCCTGCTCGCTCGCCACACGTTCAATAACGGCCCCTTGTCGGAAGGCCAGATCATTTCAAAAATAGATAAAGACTTCGCCCAGCTCAGCTGGCCGAGCGATACCGACGCGCTGTTGGTCGTGGACAAAATTTGGAACACCACCGAAGAACCCGTGGATGAACACCATGAGGACTCGGTAAAGCTCTACGTTCTGGTTCCCTTCAAGCTGCCGAAGAAAGGGCTGCCTGAGGGCGACGCTTTAGCCTCGCTCTTGGAGAAAAAACGAAAGGCGAGCTGGAAAAGTATCGCGTTGACTTCACCGCTACAAAGTTAACGCGTAGAGGATCAATCTGGAGGGATCGGAGATGTAACGTGCTGCCGCCATCGCGAGCTCGCTCCCACAGGGATTGATGGTGGCGCCCGGTCAGTGATCTCTCGGGATGAACGACACTCTCTCGGTCCGAAAGGATCACCACGCCACACCGCCCCGGCATCCAGTCATTGTCGACAAGCCGCCAAAGGCTCGCTCCCGACAGATAGAGATAGGACCCCGGTGATTTTATTGGCCCGGCAGAAAGCCGTAACAGGAACGTCTATGAAAGGCTTGGCAGATGAAAGCCCGACGCTGGCAGACGAAGTAATGCGCATCATGGCGTCGGGTAATGAGCTCGATGAGCAAAACAAAAAAAATGAAGCTCAAGCCCTGTACCAAAAAGCTTGGGAATTGCTTCCTGAACCGAAGCTGGAATGGACACCTTTGTCAGCCTGGGTCACAGGTTCTTTTTTCAACCTGCATTTTGACAATGGGGATTTCGAGGCTGCTAAAGACTGGGCACAAAAGACCTTGGATGGCCGGGAATCGGATATCGATACAGGGCCGCTGATTAACCTGGGAATGGTCTATTTTGAGCTGGGAGACCACGCGCAGGCTTATAGGTACTTTGATGACGCCTACAGCTTCGGCAAAGCTCGAGCCTTTCAAGAAAGACCCAAAAAATATCTGAAGTTTTACTTGGAAAAAAGGCCTGACCAAAGCATGGCTCTAGAGCCCTCGGTTTCTAGCCCGGACAAGCTTTGACATTTATATGGCGATCGAGCCAACGGATGAGCATGAAGTGATTGCCCCACGAGACTCGCTCAGGTCTACGTCATGAGTGTGGAAATTCGCAAGTACCTGGAAGCGGAGTTACTGGCGGCGCTGAAGCAAACAACGTCACCCCACCTTGACCTGAAGGCCAGCAAAAATAAACTTGACCTGCTCGCTGCCAAGGAAAAGCTTGGGGAAATCTACGTTCAACACTTGACCAAGGCCGACGGTTATTACGCGGGGTTGGAGATCTATACGTGCGAGGCCTTCAGCTTCTGTAAAGAGCAATCTCCACCCTACGAGAGCCGGCTGCTGAATTCATCATTTTTGTCGAAGAGCTCCTTGTCGGAGGAAGCAAAACAGTTCGGTGACGAGCTGGGCGGCATCATCAGAACTCCGTCCCCTCAAGCCATCAGCGCAACCGTCAAAAAAATAACCGAACGGCTCGAGAAATTTTACCTGCCCAAGGCAGAGCACAGCGTTCTTGGCTCCCCCGCATTAATCGATGACGTGTTGGCCGAGCCGGATAACTATGCGTTTCCATTCCTGACGATTGTCTTTGCAGCGCACAAAAACAATCTGAGCCTGGATTCGGATGTGCTCAAGAAAGCCCTGGCGACTAAATCAATATTTGGGAACAAGCCGTTCGATCTGGCGCTTGCGAACAAATTACTAGGCGCAGGTTAAGCGCAAATTCCCGTGGCGAGGGAGCTTGCTCCCGCTGGGCGGCGAAGCCGCCCCAAAAAGGCCGGCGCATTCCTACAGAAAAACCGCTGCGCCATTGAGCGAGAGCACGCTCCCTCGCCCCGAATCCTGGGCATTACGAAGGCTTGTTTATTCTCCCCCCACAACACTTCCACCAAGCTACGAATCCTTGCGCCATTGCCTACAACTACGCCAGAATCCGTCCGCTTGTGCGCCTTGCCCATGGGTTCTATCGTTTCCCTGCCACTGCCCATCAGTGGTCGGGTTTAGTAGCCCGAGGTTTTCCGCAAGATGCATGAGCTATCCACTCAGGCAGGTGTTCCAATTCCTGTCCTTGATGGTGGCTGTGCGCAGGGCGCTTCGGCGCGCCGGCAATGCTGGAATCCCCGGTCTACTAACCTGCGTACAGCCGCCACCCTTCTTTTAGTAGGGAAAGGGTCGCGGCCTAACTCGAGGATTCCAGCTTATGTTCAAAATAACTCCAAACCCTCCGGAAACGGACAACACTTCCGCGCAAACCAAATCCAAAGCCAAAAAGCACGACGAAACCACCAAACGCGTCTTGGATCACTACCTGTTACCCAAACCGGAAAAACCCGAAGATGCATCCAAACCGGGCCAGCTCTTCACCGTGGCAAAAAACGCCGACAACGAATGCCTGCTCGCCAACCTCAGCGAAAACCTCGCGTCAGCCGATGCGATGATCAGCAACCTGGCCTTCGACCTGGAAGGCCCCCGCCGCCACATCGCCCTCGGCATCCAGCAATTGATCGAACTGAGTTCAATGCTGGCCAACCGTGTGCTGGATAACGTCGACCCACGCTAACCGCGACACCACCAACCCGTGGCGAGGGAGCTTGCTCCCGCTGGGTGGCGAAGCCGCCCCAAAACAGGCTGACGCATTCTCCAGATAAACCGCATCAGCCGGCTCACGACGGCTGCGCCGCCGAGCGGGAGCAAGCTCCCTCGCCACGGATCGCCTACACCTCAAAAGCAGGCGTGTAACCCGCCTTCACCGACCTGCAAGGCAACGCGCAAACCCTGAGCTTCGCCTACGACGCCCTCGGCCAGTTGCTCGCCGAAAACAGCGCCGCCGGCAGCCTGCAACACCACTACGACGAACTCGGCAACCTGATCCAGACCCAACTGCCCGATGGCCGCTGGGTCAACCGCCTGTACTACGGCAGCGGCCTCCTGCACCAGATCAACCTCGACGGCCAGGTCATCAGCGACTTCGAACGCGACCGCCTGCACCGCGAAGTGCTGCGCACCCAAGGGCAGATCAGCACCCGCAGCGAATACGACCGCAGCGGCCGCCTGCGCACGCGTCAACGCCGCCACAGCAGCCAACCCTCGCTGCTGCCAGCGGCGGTGCAAAAACACTTCGAGTACGACCCCGCCGACAACC